>JAXDQG010000582.1:0-2567 GCA_034667945.1 Acidimicrobiia bacterium
CGGCCGGCTGTCACTGGCCGAGCCGCCGGAGGGGGATGGTCCCTGGCGGGTTCTGGGGCCGATGGGCCAGCTTCTTGCGGTTGCGGAGCGTGACGACGCCGGACGGGTGCGCCCCGCCGTAGTGCTCGCCGCGTCCCCGGCAGGGTAGGTTCTCCCAACCGTGGAGGTGATCACCGACCCATCGGCCTGCCCGAACGATCCGGGCGGATGCGCTGTCACCATCGGCGCGTACGACGGCGTGCACCTCGGCCATCGGGCTGTGATCGACAGGACGCGGGCCGAAGCCGAGCGGCGAGGGGCGCGCACCGCGGTCGTCACCTTCGACCGGCACCCGGCAGCGGTGGTCCGTCCTGACAGCGCGCCGAAGATCCTCACCGATCTCGAGCACAAGCTCGAGCTCTTGGAGGATGCCGGGGTCCATTACACCTACGTGGTGCGCTTCGATGAAGAGCGCAGTCAGGAGTCGGCCAGCGACTTCGTGGTCGAGGTGCTGGTGGGCTGCCTCAAGGCTCGGGCCGTGGTCGTCGGGTCCGACTTCCACTTCGGCCGGGGGCGTGGGGGCAACGTGGCACTCCTGGCGGCCGAAGGGCAGCGGCACGGCTTCGAGGCCATCGGCCTCGCGCTGGTGCCGGTGCTGGACGGATCGGGCACGGTGGTCTCGTCTACAGCGATCCGTACGGCTGTGGCTCGGGGAGACGTGGAGGGAGCAGCCTCGATGCTCGGGCGTTACCACGAGCTCCGGGGCGAGGTGGTCACCGGAGACCAGCGGGGGCGCACCATCGGCTTTCCGACCGCCAATGTGGCCGTGCCCGGCAACATGGCGCTACCCGGTGACGGCATCTACGCCGGCTGGTACCTCCGCCCTGATGGCAGCCGTCACGCAGCGGCGATAAATGTGGGTCGGCGGCCGACGTTCTACGACCACGCGGATGAGGCCTTGGTGGAGGCCTTCCTGCTCGATTTCCAGGGTGACCTGTACGGCGAGCGGGCCCGCGTGCAGTTCGTGGCCCACCAGCGGCCCGAGCTCAAGTTCGACTCGGTTGAAGCGCTCGTCGAGCAGATGAGACTCGACGTGCTGGAGAGCCGCCGGATCCTCGGCGTACCTGCAGCCGAGTGATAGGTGGCCAGCGGGCGAGCAGGGGGGCGACCCAGCCGCTCTGTGAACGCTCGGCCGTCTTGCCTCGTCAAACGTTGGTGAGTGACTCGGACCGCTCGGGCAACGGCTCGAGCATGGTCCGCAGCAGCGCCTGACCGAGCTGCCCTTTGCGGTTGGCGCTGCAGCGGCCGGCGGCTACCAGCCGGGCCACGTCGTCGAGCAGGAGCACTACGAGGAACAGCATCTGCGCGGCGTCCAAGCGCACCCGGTCGTCACCTTCGACCTGCCTGAAGTGGTCAACCAGCTGGTCGATCACACTGGGGTAGCACTCACCGGCGGCGGCCCCGGTCACACGCATCAAACCGGCGGTATCCAGTTCCTGCGCCAGGTCCTGCAGCCAGGGGTACCGACTGGTGGACTCCACGAGCCGGCTCAAGACGTGCGCGGGATCGATGGCGCCGCGACCGCTGTCTTCGTCCACCGCCCGCAGCTCCCGCACCAGACCGACACGAAGTACCTCTTGTACCAGCCGATTCCGTGAATCGACGGCGGCGTACACCGTGGGAAGGGAGACGTGCAGGGCGGACGCCAGCTTGCGCATCGACAGCCCATCCGCACCCTCGTCGTCGAGGAGAAGAACGGCCTGCTCCACGACTCTGGGTCGTGATGTCAGGTGGGGCCGCTTGGGGCGGGAGCCGCTGTCCGGGTCGAGAGCCACTGGCCTACCTCTGCGTCGAGCGTCGGTGCGTCAATAATACCCTCCGTGCTCACACAACCACGTCTTGCGCGCAAATGGAGGAACACTTTTTTGGGCTGCGAGCCGCTTCGATATCGATGACCTGGCCGGGGCCTGACACCATGAGGGACATGGCGGCTCGGTGGGCGGAGGTGGCGTTGGCCGTCCTCGCGCTCATCGTCCTCGTGGCCTGCACCCGCGGTAGCTCGGCAGCATCGTCGTCCACCCGTGTCGAACGACCTTCCCGTCCGTCATCAGGCCAGTCCTCCACATCGCCTTCCACATCGCCGTCCCGACCGGCGACTTCGACCTTGCCCACCGGCACCGTGCCGCCAGCGGCAATCACGACCTCGTCGCTTCTCGGCACGCTCGTCCCACCCGGTGCACCGCCTGGTTGTTTGGCCGCTGCCGAGCTGGCCCGCAGCGGCGAGTCAGCTTGGCGCGACTCCCTCAGCCTGCTCATCCGGGCTCGTACCCTCGCCAACGACACCTCCAATCCTTTGGCGGCCGACGCGGAGCTCCGTTCCCTGGTGCCAACCGCCCGCGAGCTGGGCAGGCTCCTGCAGGCCGACGGTCAGGCGTACGCCCGGATCGGTCAGGAAGCCGACGAAGCACCGGCGCGCGACGTCGCGGAGGTGGAACAGGCGCTCGGAGGCGCCCTGGCGACTGTCGATCGCATCGACGATCTCGCCGTGGTCGCCGAAAGCTCAGCTCCTGCCGGCGCCCCGAGCCCGG
>JAXDQG010000583.1:0-5271 GCA_034667945.1 Acidimicrobiia bacterium
CGGGTGAACAACTCCCCGAGTACGTCGAAGACGGCCAGGATCCGAGCCCGCGGGTCGGTGTGGACCTCGATCCCGGCGCTCACCCGCGCGGCCCACATACCGTGCCGGTTGGTCAGGTACGCCCGCACGAGGTCGTCCCTGCCATCGAAGGAGTAATACAGCGACCCTTTGGCGACGCCGGCCCGCTCGATGACCCGGTCGATGCCGACGGTGTGGACGCCCTCGTTGTAGAAGAGGTCGTCAGCCGCCGCCAGGATGCGCTCCTTTGCGCTGCGGCGGCGTTGAACTGGGCGGGCCACCCGCCCACCGTAACCGACCGACCTGTCTAAATAAAGCTCGACAACCCCTTGCACATTTTAGACAGCTCCGTCTAAGTTCGTCACCTGGTTAGACGAACCTGTCTAATCAGCGTCGATAGGGGCCACCCATGACAACCACCGTCGCCGCGATCGGCGAACTGTCCGGCAAGACCGCGCTCGTTACCGGCGCGACGTCCGGCATCGGCAAGGCCGCCGCCCTAGCGCTCGCCGCGAATGGCGCCAGTGTGCTCGTCCACGGCCGCGATGCCGAGCGGGCGACTCGGCTGGTCGAGCAGATCGACCGCACCGGAGGCCACGCCCGCGCGGTCATCGCCGATCTGGCCGATCCCGACGCGGTCGTCCGGCTCGCCACCGAGATCGGCGCCGTCGACATCCTGGTCAACAATGCCGGGACCTCCTGGTTCGGTCCCAGTAACGAGCTCGACGTGACGATGTACGACCGGCTCTTCGACGGCAACGTCCGCTCCGCCTACCTGCTCACCGCCGCGCTCGCGCCGGCGATGCCCGAAGGAGCCAACATCGTCAACGTCGCCAGCATGGCCGGCACCATCGGCCTGGCCGGCGGCGCGGCCTACGGCGCCACCAAATCGTCACTGATTGCTCTCACCCGGGCCTGGGCCGCCGAATACGCACCCGCCGGCATCCGCGTCAACGCCGTCGCCCCGGGACCGGTCTACACCGAAGGCGCACTCGCCGAACGCACCACCGCCCTCGGCGAGACCACCCTGCTCAAGCGGGCCGCACAGCCGGAAGAGATCGCCGACGCCATCGCCTTCCTCGCGTCCCCCCGCGCGGCCTACATCACCGGCGCCACCCTGCCGGTCGATGGGGGCCGCACCGCCATCTGACTTCCCGGCAACGCTTGACTACCAAGGAGATCACCATGTCGATCACCGTCTTCGGTGCCGCCTTCGACGCGCGCGACGCTGCCACCATCGCGCGCTTCTGGGCCGACGCCCTCGGCCGACAAGTCGCTGATGGAGCGAGCCCCGACCACGCGGTCGTCAAGGCCGGCGACTCGGCCTCGTTCGGCCCCCGGCTCGCGTTCCACCGCGTCCCGGAACCCAAGACCGTCAAGAACCGTTTCCACCTCGACCTCATCACCACCGACTATGAGGCGGAGACCGCCCGCCTCGTCGCCCTCGGCGCCACCATCCTGAACACGATCGACAACGGCGCCCGCTGGACCACCCTCGCTGACCCCGAAGGCAACGAGTTCGACCTCATCGCCAGCTAGGCAAGCAATGCAGACCTGGCACGGATGAGCTGTCGGCGCCAGCTGAGCACGGGGACATCAGGCGCGACCGTAGGTTTGCCTTCCGCATCTACGCTGGCGCCATGCCGGTAGAGCGGTCAGCATTCCGCATGGGACGGCTCGACCATGTGCACATCCGTGTGCCGGATCGCGCCGCGGCCGCTCGGTGGTATGCGGAGCATCTCGGGTTCGAGCCGGTCGACGCCTACGACTTCTGGGCCACCGGGTTCGAGGGGGGTCCGCTCCAGATCTCGGCCGATGGTGGTCGGACGACTCTGGCGCTGTTCGAGGTCGGCGAGGGTCACCCGATGGTCCCGCAGCAGACCGGGGTCGCCTTCAGCGTCGACGCCGACAGCTTCATGTCGTTCGCCCGGTCGCTGCCCTGCGGGATCGAGAATCCGAGCGGCGAGCTGCTCCTGCCGACCGATCTGGTGGATTTCGACCTGTGCTGGGCGTTCGATCTTGTCGACCCGTGGAGCAACCGGTACGAGCTCAATTGCTATGAATACGACCGGGTCCGAGTCGAACTGGTAGAGGCCGACGCCATCACGGTGACCCGCTACTGGCCGCGCCAGCTCTACGAGGCGTATCGCGACGCGCCACCGTCGTAACGGGACAGGGACGTCCCGACGACGAACCAACCCCGGCTATCCGAGCCCAGCGATAGCGCGCCCGGCACAGCGCGAGAGGCCATACCGCTCGAGTCGTTCTTGACCTTGTCGGTCAGCCCTGTTGGCGTGTGAGCGTCAGGTGGGTGACGCCGCTGGGTGCCGAGACCGCTTCGACGGCGTAGTCCTCGTCGATCCCTTCCAGCCCGTCCCACAGGCGCACCCCTCGGCCGAGCACGATCGGGACCTGCACGACGTGGAGCGTGTCGATCAGCCTGGCGCTAAGGAAGTCGCGCACGGTTGTCGGGCCTCCGCCGATGCGTACGTCGAGGCCGCCGGCCGCCTCCTTGGCGACATCGAGCGCTTTGTGCGGGGTGGCGTCGATGAAGTTGAACACGGTGCCGCCGTCCATCTCGATCGGCGGCCGGGGATGGTGGGTGAGCACGAAGACCGGAGTGTGAAATGGCGGGTTGGGCCCCCACCATCCGCGCCACTCCTGCTCAGTGCCGACGTCGGTCCATGGCCCCATCTGCGGGCCGAACTTGCCCCGGCCCATGATCTCGGCGCCGATGCCCGGGTTGAATTGCTCGGCGAAAACGTTGTCGATACCCACGCCGCCACCCGACTGGCCCAGCATCGATCGGCCGAAGCGCGTCTCGAACATCCACTCGTGCAGGCGCTCGCCGGCGTGCCCGAACGGAGCCTCGAACGTTCGGCCTTCACCCGTGGCGAACCCGTCCAGCGAGATGGAGAAGTTGTGGACACGAACCCGTGACATCGGTGCCTCCCTGGGGCGATCGTGCCGACTCAACGTCCGACGTAGGCCGCGAGGTGCTCGCCGGTGAGGGTGGACCGGGCGGCGACGAGGTCCGCAGGGGTGCCCTCGAAGACGATCCGGCCGCCGTCGTGGCCAGCACCCGGACCGAGGTCGATGATCCAGTCGGCGTGGGCCATGACGGCCTGATGGTGCTCGATGACGATGACCGACTTGCCGTCCTCGACCAGCCGATCGAGCAGGCCGAGCAGCTGTTCGACGTCCGCCAGGTGCAGACCGCTCGTCGGCTCGTCGAGCACGTAGATGCCGCCCTTCTCGGCCATGTGGGTGGCGAGCTTCAGCCGTTGCCGCTCACCGCCGGACAGCGTGGTGAGGGGCTGGCCCAGCGCGAGGTAGCCGAGGCCGACGTCGGCGAGCCGTTCGAGGACCTTGTGCGCGGCAGGTGTAGCGGCCTCGCCGGCGCCGAAGAACTCCTGGGCCTCGGTCACCGACATCGCCAGCACCTCGCTGATGTCCCGACCGCCGAGGTGGTACTCCAACACCGACGCGTCGAAACGCTTGCCCTCGCACTCCTCGCAGGTGGTGGCGACGCCGGCCATCATGGCCAGGTCGGTGTAGATGACGCCGGCGCCGTTGCAGTTGGGGCAGGCGCCCTCGGAGTTGGCACTGAACAGCGCCGGCTTCACCCCGTTGGCCTTGGCGAACGCCTTGCGGATCGGGTCGAGCAGTCCGGTATAGGTCGCGGGGTTGCTCCGCCGGGAGCCGCGGATTCCGGCCTGGTCGACCGAGACCACGCCCTCGCGGCCAGACACCGAGCCGTGCATCAGTGAGCTCTTGCCGGAGCCCGCGACCCCGGTCACGACGACGAGAACGCCGAGCGGGATGTCGACGTCGACGTCCTGCAGGTTGTGGCTGCCGGCGCCACGGACCTCGAGCACTCCCGACGGCGACCGCACCGACCGCTTCAAGGAGGCCCGGTCGTCCAGGTGCCGGCCGGTGACCGTGCCGCTGGCCCGTAGTGCGTCGACGGTGCCCTCGAAGACCACCTGGCCTCCGGCACTGCCCGCCCCCGGGCCGAGGTCGACGACGTGGTCGGCGATGGCGATCGCTTCCGGCTTGTGCTCCACGACGAGCACGGTGTTGCCCTTGTCGCGCAGCTGCACCAGCAGGTCGTTCATGCGCTGGATGTCATGGGGATGCAGACCGATGGTCGGCTCGTCGAACACGTAGGTGACGTCGGTGAGCGAGGAGCCCAGGGCGCGGATCATCTTGACGCGCTGCGCCTCCCCACCCGACAGCGTGCCCGAGGGCCGATCCAGCGAGAGGTAGCCCAGGCCGATCTCCGCGAACGAGTCGAGCAGATGTTGCAGCCCCGTGAGCAGCGGGGCCACCGACGGCTCTTCGAGACCACGGACCCAGTCGGCCAGATCGCTGATCTGCATCGAGCAGGCATCGGCGATGTTCTTCCCCTCGATCTTCGACGAGCGGGCCTCCTTGCTGAGCCGCGTGCCGTCGCACTCGGGGCAGGCGGTGAACGTCACCGCCCGCTCCACGAAGGCGCGGATGTGCGGCTGCATGGCCTCGACATCCTTGGACAGCATCGACCTCTGAATCGTCGGGATCAGCCCCGCGTAGGTCAGGTTGATCCCCTCGACCTTGATCTTGGTGGGTTCCCTGTACAGCAGGTCCTGCAGTTCCTTCTTGGTGTATTGCCCAATCGGCTTGTCCGGGTCGAAGTACCCGCAACCGCGGAAGATGCGGCCGTACCAGCCGTCCATGCTGTAGCCCGGGATCGTGAGCGCCCCGTCGTTCAGCGACTTGCTGTCGTCGTACAGCGCAGACAGGTCGAAGTCGGTGACCGAGCCCATGCCCTCGCAGCGCGGACACATTCCGCCGAGGCGATTGAACGTTGCCTTCTCGGTCTTGGTCTTGCCCGCACCCCGCTCGACGGTGATCGCACCGCTCGCTCGAACCGACGGCACATTGAACGAATAGGCGTTGGGCGAGCCGATGTGCGGTTGACCGAGCCTGCTGAAGAGAATGCGCAGCATGGCGTTGGCGTCGGTGGCGGTGCCGACGGTGGAGCGGGGATTGGCACCCATCCGCTCCTGGTCCACGATGATCGCGGTCGTCAGCCCGTCGAGTACGTCGACCTCGGGCCGCGCCAGCGTCGGCATGAAACCCTGCACGAAGGCGCTGTACGTCTCGTTGATCAGCCGCTGCGACTCCGCGGCGATCGTGCCGAACACCAGCGAGCTCTTGCCCGAGCCGGAGACGCCGGTGAACACCGTCAGCCGACGCTTCGGGATCTCG
>JAXDQG010000584.1:0-7400 GCA_034667945.1 Acidimicrobiia bacterium
CCGCCGGCTTCCGCGACGAGTACTACGGGTTGGCGCCTCATGTCGGCGAGGCAGATGCGGGCGATGTGGGCGATGCGGGACCGGAACGGAAGCCGATTCTGGTGACATCGGGACTGATCGAGCCGGCGCGATCGGCCTGGGGTCGCCGGGAAGTCCGCTTCGCGGGCCGGGCCTGGACTGCTCCGGTGGTCGACTTGGACGGCCTCCGACAGAGCACGCCGCGGGTGGCCCGCTGGGTGGAGGCCCGACTCCGTCCCAAGTTGCTGGTGGCGACTCAGTCCACCGTCCTCGAGGCGGTGGCCGATCCGGAGGGCAGTTGGGTTCCATCTGTCCCGGTCGTGTCGGTGGAACCGCACGATAAGGCTGACCTCTGGCGGCTGCTGGCGGTATTGATCTCGCCGGTGGCTACGGCGTGGGCGCTCGAGCGTTATGGCGGCGCGGGGCTCAGCGCATCCGCGCTCAAGCTGTCAGCCAAGCAATTGCTGTGTATTCCTTTGCCGTATCAATGCGACCTGTGGGAGGCCGCGTCCCGCAGCGGTCAGGCCGCTTCTCAGCAAACAGATGAGCGATTGTGGCGTCATGACCTCAAGGCGACCGCGCACATGATGAATGCCGCGTATGGCTTGGACATCGCCGCGTCTGACAGGTTGCTGTCGTGGTGGATGGCTCGCTTGCCGGGAAGCCCGCTCACCAGGCATTTCACTGCCGTGACGAACTCATCATCTGTGTGACGAAGTGTCTTCAGATCATGACCGCTTACCCGATCACTGCGGCCAACAAAGCGGTCTATAGCGGCAAAATGGGTAGAAGTGCTCACCCGCCAGTCCGAAATTTAGCCGCGGTGACCGTAATCACCCCTAGTGGTTGTCGTTGTACGGGGCATGAAGGGCGCAACTCACGAGACGACATTCTCCAATGTGACGATGAGCGCTGTCGACGACGAAGTCGAGAGCGTCGACGTTCTCAAGCAGCGAGCCGAGGCCCTCCGACGGACAGCGAGCTCGATGCACGAACTCGTGGCCCGGGCCTACCGGCGCCGTGCGGCCGAGCTCGAGCTGCAGGCCTGGCTCACGCAAGTGAAGGCCGGCGACGTTGTGGGGCCGCTGGCAGCCTGAAGTCCGGCATGGGGTGTTCGGCCGCAACGGCGCGGCGGATCCCGTTGGAACGGCGGACAGCAGGCAGGATCGGTGCCGGCGGCGGCCGTGGTGGGGCCGCTGTCAGGTAGAGCGTGGAGCAGGCGCAGACTTGACCTGTTGCCTGTTTCTTTTTTTTGCTGTCGGGGACGGCCGCTCAGCCGAGCCAGAGTCGACGGATGGCACCCGCTGGATCGCCGAGTACCCGGAGCTCCCTCCCCAGCTCCATCGTCTGCCGGGTGGTGCCGTCATAAGCAGGCCACTTGGGCAACCCCGTGTGGTTCGGGTCGCCGGTGCGGGCGAAGGCCACCCACGCATCCATAACCGCCTCGCTCAACGCCGTCGGTGGATCGCCCGGACCGAGCAGCATGGCCATGCCCGGCACGTCGAGCGTCCCGAACACGAAGGGCAGCTCGATGGCATGACAGGCGCCCAATCGGCCGCCCATGGCAGCTGACGCCCAACTGAACAGGTACATCCGCGTATCGTCGGGGCGATGGGCCCGCTGCGCGTCGGCCAAGCGGATGGCCGGCATGCGGAACACCTGGTCGGTGAACAGCTCACTCTTGAGATCCTTGCCGTTGCACCCGGGATGGCGCGCCCGGTAGGCGGCCAGCAGGACGGTGGGGTCGGTGCCCGGCACGAGCCGGCTGGCAAGCCCTAGGAGCACCTCGTCCGTCGGGATGTTTGGATCGAGCAGGGTGAAGAGGTTCCACTCGTCTGCCGTGGTGCCCAGCAACAGCGCCACGTCTGCTGCCGACCCGGCCGCTATTCGCTCGAGGGGCTTGGCGGGGACGAGACCGCCGTCGACCACCGGGGCGAACATGAGCCCGGCCGGTCGGTCCGATCCAACGGCGTCGTCCAGGTTCCCGAGCGCCTCGGCGGCGAAATGGGCTTGCACGGCCAATAGGCGGTCGGCCGGTGCCGCCACAAGGTCGGCCGTGGTGGCCAGCTCGAGGCGATGTCGGTAACGATCGGCCGTCTCGCGGGCTTGATCCAGCGTGAGCACGGCCTCGGCCGCCCCGGACTGGGCGATCGCCCGATGAAAGAGGCCGGCCGCTTCAGGCAGCGACAGCAGGACCGATACCGACATGGCGCCGGCAGACTCGCCGAAGATCGTCACATTGGCCGGGTCGCCACCGAAGGCCGCGATGTTCTCCCGCACCCAGCGCAGCGCGGCCAACTGGTCGGCCAGGCCATTGTTGCCCGACCCGGCGAAACGCTCGTCGTCCTGGTCGAGCTGGAGGAAGCCGAACTCACCCAGCCGGTAGTTGAAGGTGACCACCACGACATCGCCCCGCCGAGCAAGACGGTCACCGTGGTACACCGGCAACGAGCCCGAGCCTGAGATGAACGCGCCGCCATGCACCCACACCATGACGGGCCGTCGGGCGTCATCGCAGGCAGGCGTCCAGACGTTGAGGTAGAGGCAGTCCTCGTCCTGCGGCTCGGGGCCGGTGCCCAGCATGGCGTCGAGTGGCGAGGGAACCTGGCGCGCCACTGTGCCGAACGCTTGAGCCGGACGAACACCCGTCCAGCCCGGGTGGGGCTCGGGACAGCGGAACCGGCGTTCACCGACTGGCGGCGCCGCGAACGGAATGCCCGCCAAGCGCACCACGCCGTCTGGGAGAACCGCGCCCTCCAACTTGCCCGACGTGGTGTCGACGATCATTCGACCTGTCTCCGTCCCCGCTCGATGATCCCCTCACGACGCGAGCTGACGGCGGCGGACACGTCCCGTCCGGCGAGCCATTCACGCCCCATGCGTCGCTCGGTGTTCCAGCCCTCGGCAATGGTGCCGTCGGCTACGGCCGCGTAGGTGGCCAGCACCCGCTGTACGCCCGGCTGGTCGTTGCCAGCGATGTCCGTTGCGATGCTCCGCGTGAACGGCAACAGCTCCTCGTGGGGCACGACATGGTTGACCAGCCCGAACGCCAGGGCCTCGGCCGCCCCCATGAAGTTGCCGGTGAGGCTCATCTCGCGCGCCCGCCGGATGCCGATGGCCTGCGGGAGCATGACCGTGAGGCCCCATCCCGGCATCACCCCGACGCGGGCATGGGTGTCCGCGAAGCGGGCACGGTCGGACGCGATCAGGAAGTCGCAGTACAGCGCCAGCTCGAACCCACCGGTCACCGCAACGCCGTTCACCGCCCCGATCACCGGCTTGGTCATCGGACGCCACGGCCCGCGCGGCGCGGGTCGATCGCCCGCCGGCTCGGTGCCGCTGCCGGGATCCCCGACGCGGGAGCCCGACTCACCGCCGCCGGGTTCGCCACCGCCCAGATTGGCCCCGGTCGAGCCGAGCTCGCGCAGGTCGAGCCCCGCGCAGAAGGCCGGGTCACGGCCGGTGAGGATCAACACGTCAACGTCGGGATCGTCGTCCAGTTCGGCCATCGCCCGGGGTAACCGGCGCAACACTTCGGACGACAACGCGTTCCGGGCCTCCGGCCGGTTGAGGGTCACCGTGCCGATGCGATCGGACACCTCTACCAGCACGACGGGTTCGGTATCGCTCACTGCGTGGTCTCCTCTTCGTCGGGCGGCAAGAAGTCGAGGTCCAGGTCGGCCAGCCGGACCAGGGTGGAGGCGATCCAGCCGCCCATGGCCGAGAGGTGGCCGTCGAGCAGGGCGGCGTCAGCCAAGGTCGACTCCTCCAGCTCGTAGCTGCCTTCGTAGCTCACCTCGATGGCGTGTTCGGGGTCACCGAGCGAGCCGTCCCACGCGGTCTCCACCCGTGGGCCGGTGCGCTCCAGCTGCACCGATCCGACAGTGATCGCAGCCAAGGGCACGGCGTTGAGCACCGCCTGAGGTGCCGGGGCGTGCCGAAGGCGCTGCACCCGCAGCACGACTTCGATCCCGATGCGGGGCGGGTCGGTCAGCGACTCCCCGAGCCGCCAGGAGCGGTAGGCGGCCTGTGACCAGGTCGACCATTCGAGCGTGAGATCGGCCTGGACCCGGGGCGGATTGCCTTCGCCGGGCAGGCTGTAGGCGGTCTGCCAGGTCAGGTCACCACCGAGCACGTCGGCGTGGAGCCGCTCTTCGACCAGCTGCGGTTCCAGCAGGGCATTCTCGAGCACGTCGCGCACCGCGGCGATGGCGTCGGTGAAGACATGATCAAGCATGCCGAAGGCGCTGTCCCGACGTCGGGAGCGGAAAGGTACCGAAGGCAACGGACACGGGATCTTCGTCAGATCTCTCGCTGGCCGGGGGGATCAGGCCGGGGAGGGTTCACTCGGAGCGAGGTGAACCAGCCGACCGGAGAATGCGCACGCGTGTTCCACTGCCGGAGGATGCTAGTGGCTCGCTTCCCACATCGAACCCGCTGGTCAAACCCGACCACCCTCGACGCGCCCTAGTACCACGTGCTGCGGGCCCGGTGCCGGGGTCGAGCCTTGTAGCGGGGGAGGCGTCCGCGCCACCAGAGACGACGATCCAGCTCAGCTGCCGAGATCGAAAACCCGCGCCGAGCCAGTTCGTCCACCAGCCGCTCACCGGCGTGCACGGCGAAGGCCCGCAGCTCGACCTCGCCCTCCTCGCCGGGTCGGAGCAGGTCGCCGGCCTCGATGCGCGCGACGAGCCCAGGGTCCACCTGCAGCAGGCCGTCCAGACGGAGCACGTGGGGCACCAGGTTGTCGGCCATGACCGTCAACCGGTCGACGTCGTCGAAGGAGGCCAGCCCGGCAAGTGCCAGGTCACCGGCGGCGAGCTGCGCCCGCTTGGCGAACCAGACCTGGCTGCAGGCCGCATGGGCTGCCCGGTCCTGCCATTGGGGCAGCTCGGCCAGCAGCCCGGCCAGACGGGCTGCAGAACCCCTGGCCGCATCGACCACGGCCAGCCACGAACCACCGTGGCAGTCTTCGACCCACTCTCCGAGTTGTGCAAGACCAGCGGCGTACAGCCGCATGAGCTGGCCGCCTTCGCCGCTGCGGTCCTGACCGAGGATGCCGGCGACATCACCTGGGCCGATCCGGCGGAGGTCGCCGGGACTGACGCCCCCACGGCCTGTCCACCAGCCGGCCAGCGCGGCAGCCACGGTGCGCGCTCCGGAGAGGCCCGGAGCCTTCTGGAGCACGGGATGCCAGCCCGACCCGTAGTTCACCGCGGCCGAGGTGAGCACTAGCCCCGCCCGCGACTCGGGCGAGCCTTCGGTCCATTCCGTCGGCACGTCCGGAGCTTCGAGCGACGTGTCCGCCAGCTCGGCCGCGTAGGACGGCAGCCGCTGCTCGTCGAGCTGCACCCAGCGAGCCGCCGAGGCAACCCGGGCACAGCTCACCCGAACCCGCTCGGGCAGATCGACCAGGCCACGAGGTGGCGGGCGCTCGCTCTCGCCGGGGTGTGGGCGGACTTCGGGAGGCACGGCCCTAGCATGCCTGCGGATGGCCCGAAGCACCGAGCGACCACGCGCGGCGCGTGAAGCGTCGCAGTCGGGTCCCGGACTGCCGCAGCCGACCGGCCCGCTGCCCGCGGTCGCGCCCCCTGCAGACCACGCCAGCCTTCGGCGGCGGGTCGACGCGTGGCTGGCGGCCGATCCCGACCCCGACACCCGAGCCGAGCTGCAAGAGCTCATGGCCGCCGGTAAGTGGAACGAGCTCGCCGGCCGCTTCGCCGGACGGCTGGCCTTTGGAACCGCCGGGCTGCGGGCCGAGGTCGGCGCGGGGCCCCTGCGCATGAACCGCCTCGTCGTCCGGCAAGCCGCCGCGGGCCTGCTGCGCTACGTGGCTGGACGATCCCCCCGTCGATCGGTGCGGATCGTGGTCGGCCACGATGCCCGCCATGGGTCGAGGAGCTTCGCCACCGAGACAGCCGCGGTGGCCCGGGCCGCCGGGGCCGAGGCGATCTGGTACGACCGGCCGGTGCCCACCCCGGTGTTGGCCTACGCAGTCCGCCAGCTCGGGGCTGATGCCGGCGTGATGGTCACGGCCAGCCACAACCCCCCCTCGGACAACGGCTACAAGGTCTATCTGGACGACGGTGCCCAGATCATCCCGCCGCACGACGAACGGATCGCAGCCGAGATCGCGACAGCCGCGATGCAGCAGGTGCCTGTGGCCGAGCCGGTTCCACCGGTGTCACCGGACGAGGTGGAACAGGCCTATCTCACGGCCATCTCGGGACTGCTCGTCGTACCGCACGCCCGGGACATCCGCGTGGCGTCGACCCCGCTGTGTGGTGTGGGCGGCCCGCTGCTGCTGAAGGCGTTCCGCCGAGGTGGTTTCGCCGCTCCGCACGTTGTCGACAAACAGGCCGCGCCCGATCCCGACTTCCCTGGCCTGCCCTTTCCCAATCCCGAGGAGCCCGGCGTCCTCGATGCCGTCGTCGCGCTCGCCCGAGACATCGGTGCCGACCTGGCAGTCGCCAACGATCCCGATGCCGATCGGCTGGGCGCGGCCATTCCCGACGCCTCCGGGTGGCGGGCCCTCTCGGGCAATGAGATCGGCGCGCTGCTGGCCGACCACCTGTTGCGTCACTCGACCGGGGACGACCGTCTGCTGGTGGCGTCGGTCGTGTCATCCCGCCTCGTCGAACGCATGGCGATCGCCGCGGGCGCTCGGTTCGAATCCACGCTGACCGGCTTCAAATGGGTGATACGTCCGGCACTCGCCCATCCGGAGCTGCGCTTCCTGTTCGGCTACGAGGAGGCGCTCGGGTATTCCGTCGGCTCGGTGGTCCGGGACAAGGACGGCATCTCGGCCGCATTGGTCCTGGCCGAAGCGGTGGCCGAGCTGAAAGCGCTCGGGACCACGCCGGCGGGACGCCTCGCAGACCTGGCCCGTAAGTTCGGGCTGCACGGCACCAGGCAGTGGTCCATTCGCTTCACCGACCGGTTGCAAGGGGCGAGCCAGGCCGCGGCGCTCATGGAGCGGGTTCGTTCCGGCCCGCCGGCCCGGCTGGCCGGCCGGCGCATCGTCGCGGTGCACGACCTCGCGCAGCCGACAGGCGAGCTACCGCCCGCGGATGTGGTGCTGTGGGACCTCGACGATCAGAGCCGGATCGTGTTCCGACCGAGTGGCACCGAGCCCAAGCTGAAGGTCTACCTGGAGGTCGTCGTGCCGGTTGGCGCCGGGGACGACGCCTATCGGGGGGCCACGGCGGCGTGCGAGGCCCGCTTGGCCGAGCTACAGGCCGAGCTGGTCCTGATGCTGGGGCTACCGACGGCTTGAGCCACCAACCCCTGCGTGCGGCGGGCGCGACCATCCCTCACCAGTCGGCCGATTCCCGCATCACCCCCGTCTGGTCTATCTGCGAAAGCCGCTGACGCACACTGAT
>JAXDQG010000585.1:0-4023 GCA_034667945.1 Acidimicrobiia bacterium
GCCAGGTACGACGAGCGCAAGAGCACCGCTCCGCCACACCAGGCCCACACCTCGGCGGGCTGGTCGAGCTGCCCCTCGTCCCGCTGCAGGAACCCGCGATCCGCCCCGTAGCCACCCTCCAGCAGCACCGACCCGGCGTTCTGGACGACATCGAAGGGTGTACCCGTGACCTTGAGCTCCACCCACTCGGGCTCGGTGCCGACCGACACGATGGCCACGCAGTCAGCCACCCGGATGCGGGCCTCGACCGGGGCCGGGGCTGCCAGCCGCACGCGGCACGAAACCGGCGGAACCGCCCCGTCGAGCAGGGGGACCCCGATCGTGGCCCGGCCGGACAGCCAGCGGAAAGCGCCGCCATCGCGAAGCTCGGCCAGATGACACCCCGGTCCGAACCAGGCGTGCCGCCAGCGCTCGATCCCGTCGACCTCGACCCCGCTCACCTGCATCGACAGCTCCCGAGTGTCGCGTCCACCCGGCGAGAAGGTCGGTGCCTCGATCTCGATCGCACAGAATCGGGGCGCGAACACCATCTTCGGCGAGGCCGCCCCCAGCCGAGGATCGGCCTCCAGGGCGGTCACCAGCGGCCGCAACCAGCCGGGGTCGACGAAGGCGTCGTTGTTGATCAACGCCACGTAATCGACACCGTCGAGGTCTTGCAAAGCGCGGTTGTTGCCGGGAAAGCCCAGGTTGGCGCCGGTGCGCCGAACCTCCACCGCAGGAAACTCCCGCTCGACGGCCAGCTCGGACCCATCGCTCGAGTCGTTGTCCACCACGACAACCTGGAGGCGCTCCGCCGGCCAGTCCGTCTGCGACAGCGCCTGGACGGCTCGAACGAGCAGCTCGCCACCGTTCCAGTTGAGCACGACGGCCCGGACGACGGGTTCGGTCACCGCCCGCCGCCGTCGCCGTAGAGCGGCCCCTCGAAGCGGCCACCGAGCGACATCACACCTGAGATCTCGCCGGTCACGCCGAACCCGACGTCGAAACGGAAGGCACGGTGACGCCGATCGAACACGTGCTCACCGTTGCGGTCGAGCACGCCGGCAGACAGGTCGTACTGCCCGGGAATGAGCATCAGCCGAGGGACGGCATAGTCGAGGTAGCCCTCCCCCTCGACGCGGGGCGGCACCTGGCCGAGCTCACGGGTGTTGGGGTTGGTCACCAACGTCCCGTCGATATGACTTATGGCCAGCGTGAACAGCGGTTTCTCCACCGCCACATCGGCCTGGTAGTGGAAGCGGAACGTCACTCTGTCACCGAGCCGGGCATGCTCGGCCGGCTGCCCGTCACCATCGAGCATCTCGAGGCGAGTGATCCGAACCTCCCGACTACCCCAGCGCAGCGCGGCGTCGGTGGCGTCATCGCTGTCCACTTGCAGGTCGCCCAGATAATCCTCGATCACTTCCTTCGGCGAGCCGAGCTTCTCCAACTTCCCCTGGTTGAGCAGCGCCACCGTGTCGCACATCGACGAGACGGTGCTCAACGAGTGCGAGACCAGCACAACCGTGCGACCACCCGACCGCAACTCTTCGAACCGCGTCCGGCACTTGCGCTGGAACTCCTCGTCACCAACGGACAGCACCTCGTCGACCAGCAGGATGTCGGGGTCGACGTTGATGGCCACCGCGAAGCCCAGCCGGACGTACATGCCCGACGAGTAGACCTTCACCGGCATGTCGATGTGGGGCCCGACATTGGCGAACTCGATGATCGAGTCGAGCCGGCGCTCGATCTCGCGCCGCCGAAGCCCGAGGATGGAGCCGTTGAGAAAGATGTTCTCGCGGCCCGACAGCTCCGGATGGAAGCCCGTGCCCAACTCCAGAAGTGCGGACATGCGTCCGCGGGTGGTGACCGTGCCCTTGTCGGCCCGCAGGATGCGGGCCAGGCACTTGAGCATCGTCGACTTCCCCGAGCCGTTCGAGCCGATCAGCCCGAACGTCGAACCTTCGGGCACCTCGAAGGAGACGTCGTCGATCGCCCAGAAGTCCTCGTAACGGGCCCGACCGCCCCGCAGGAAGAGCGTCTTCAGCGACTGGTTCTTCTCGTGATACAGCCGGAAGCGCTTCGACACGTGGTCGACGACGATGGCGGGCGGCGCCACGGGACCCTCAGAGCTCCTCGGCCAGGCGGCCTTCGAGCCGCTTGAAGGCCAGCATCCCGAGCCCGAGAACGGCGACGGCCCAGCAGGCGACGTAGACGACGTCCACCAGCGCCGGCCAACGCAGGTCGTACAACAGGGCACGGTAGGCCTGGACCAGCCTGACCAGCGGATTCAGCCGGTAGAGGAACAGCACCCGGGGCCCGTGCTGGGCCACGACGTCGATCTTGTAGATGATCGGCGTGGCGTAGAAGAGCAGCTGTAGGCCAATGGTGAGCAGGTACTGGATATCCCGGAAGTACACGTTGGCCACGCTCAGCATGAGCCCGAAGCCGAGCACGAGCACCAGTTCGAGCATGAACAGCAGGGCGACCATGGGCAGCCAGGGCAGCACCTGATTGCCGGCGATCAGCAGGATGATCACTACCACCGCGAACTCGATCACCGACGTGAACGCCACCGACAGCGCCTTGGCAACGACGACTGTGGCGCGTGGGAAGTACACCTTGCTGATCAGGCTGGACTGCGCCAGCAACGAGCCGGTCTGTCCGGTGATGGCGGTGGCGAAGAGGTTCCACGGGATGAGCCCGCAGACCAGATAGAGCATGTAGTTCTGCAGGCCGCTGGGGTCGCCCTTGTCTGGCTTCACCTGGAAGAGCACCCCGAACACCAGGGTGTAGGTGGCCACCATGGCGAGCGGGTTCAGCAAGGACCAGAGCCAGCCGAGCAGTGAGCCCTTGTACTGGCCGCGTATCTCTCGGGCGGCCAGGCTGCGCACCAACTCGCGCGCCTCGACGACGGCGTCGGCTCGTTGCACGGAAGGGATCGGTTCCTCTCCTGGTGGATCGGCGTGGACGGGCGGCCGGCGGGCCGGTCCAGCATTCTAGGGAACGTCCCCGTCAGGGGGGCTCATCCACCCGTGCAGGCCCATGCGCGGGTGGGTGGGACCCGGCTGGCTAGGGTGTCGGGGTGCCCTCCGCACCTTCGCTGACCGTCCAAGTGGTCCTCTATCACACGGATCTGGCGCAGGTCTGGCGCCAGCTCAGGGGCGTGATACACGCCGCCCACAGGGCAACGGACGAAGGGGTGCTCGAATCGGTTCGCGTGGCCTACGGCGACAGCTCCGAGCGGCCCGATCTCACCGACGCGGCCTTCTCCGACCTGCGGCGGGTCGGCCTCGACGGCGGCCTGGCCGACATCACGTATGACTTCTTCGCAGCCAACCTCGGTTCGGGCGGCGGGTCCAACAAGCTCGCCGGCGCCAGCGACAGCGAGCTGTTCCTGGTGTTGAACCCCGACACCTACCCCGATCCTCGTCTGCTCGTCGGCCTGGTCGACGCCATCACGCCCAGCGATGTGGGTGGGGTCGACCCCCGTCAACTTCCCTGTGAGCACCCCAAGGCCTACGACCACATCACATGGGACACGTCGTGGGTCTCAGGTGCCTGCATGCTGGTCCGCCGGAGCGCCTTCAACGAGGTGGGAGGCTTCTCGTCCGACCTCTTCCCCATGTACTGCGACGATGTCGATCTGTCGTGGAAGCTGCGACTGGCGGGCTGGCGCACGGTCCACGTGCCCACGGCCCTGCTGTTTCACGACAAGAAGCCGGTGACCGGGGGGGTCGTCCCGGCGGCCACCGAGCAGTACTGGGCCTCGCTGGCCCGTCTGCTGCTGTGCCGACGCTGGGGTCGGCCCGATCTGGAGCAGCAGACCCTGGACTGGCTGATGGTGCACGAGACCGGTCCCTACCGTGAGGCGTTGGAGGCCTACCGGCTGCGCGAGCAGCAGGGCACGTTGCCCGAGCCCCTGGAAGGTGCAGAGCGCGTGGCCCAGTTCGTGGACGGCAACTACGCCACCCACCGATTCTGAGGGGAGAGATGACCTACCACTTCTCGTTCTCCGAGCACGGCACCTATGGCCACGTG
>JAXDQG010000586.1:0-8702 GCA_034667945.1 Acidimicrobiia bacterium
TGCTCGGCCGGCCGCGAATTCGGTAGCTCCACCCCTGGCCGCCGCAGCCGCCCTGTTGGAAGCGGTTGGCGACACCCGAGACCGGATCGTCTTCGAACGTCTGTGCCTACTGGAGAACGCCCGCCCCGTGGAGTTGGGCCGGGCGTTGGACGTCGGCTACGAGCGTATTCGCCAACTTCGCCTGCGCGCCGAGACCCGCGCCCGGGCCGTGGCCCAGGAGGACCCCGCCTTCGCAGAGCCCGTTGCACGGCTGCAGCACGAGCTCGGCGTCGCTGCGCCTGTGGGCGAGCTTGACCGTGCGTTGGCGAGCCTCGGCCTCCCCCCGTCGAGCGATGTCCGCACAGCGGTGCTCACCTGGCTCGCCGGTCCGTATCGCCGCATGCCCGGCCGGCCGGGTTGGGTTGCGATCAATGGCAATGACCTCGGCATCACCACTCGTCGTTTGCTCGGCGAGGACGGCGGGGTGCATCGCACCGAGGTGCTGCACAAGCAACTCGTGCAAGCAGGGATGGCCGAAGGACACGTCGAAGCCTGGTTCGCGGAGCAGCCCGTGCGCGTGCACGAGGACGTGACGGTCTTCCTCGTCGGCTCGCTGGCGACGGTCGCCGAACGGATCCTCTCGGCCACGGGTCTCGCGATGAGCGCGGAGGATTGCCGGTGCTGGTGCGGCGACGATGCCGCCCCCGAGCCTGCCTGGCATGAGGCGTTGCGGCGCGATGGTCGGTTCGTGCACGTCGGCGGCGATCGGTTCGAGCTGGCCGAATGGGGCAGTGAGCCGGTCGCGGTGCCGTCGAGCCCACCTCGGCACGACCCCCGGCGACCCGCTCCCAATGGCTCGCTCGACGATCCGGCGCAGCCAACGCTACGCGTCGTTGTGGACGACCTCGTCCTCGCCGGCGCCCCTGGTCCGGTTGCCCTGGCGCTTGTCGAGCGGCTCGGCATCGCGCAGGGTGCAAGTCGCTCGGTGTCGACGCGGTACGGCCCGCTGTCGTTGTCCAACGCGGCTGACGGCTCGTGGCGGGGTTCGCTGCGTCCCATTGCACTCGCCTGTGGTGCCGCGGCCGGCGATGTCGTGTTGTTACGTTTCGACCAGCTGAAGGCGTCCGCGTGCGTCGAGGTTTGCAGGGGCGCAGAGACCGTGGTCGCATCCTGAAGGCACACACCGACAACTCGTCGGTCAGCGAGGGAGATCCCAACGACCGTGCAGACGACAAGCCTCGAAGCCGCATTGGCCTCGCTGGAGCGTGAGGCCGACGCGACCGCACGAGCGTTGGCCAGCGCATTGCGCGAAACAAAGCGCGTGAAGGCTGCCGCGTCAAACGGCCAGATGCGCGACGTCCAGTCCGCGTTGGACAACGCCGTCCGGCTGAGCAACGCGGCGGCACAAGCGGCAGTTGAGCTTCGCACCGGTTGGCAGTTCGACAGCCAGGCACACCTCAGCGAAGGTGGCTACACCGAAGAAGTCCTCGCCCTCGCAGCCAAGGAGGGTCTCGCCGCGTTCGAGGTGGACGGTCGCATCTTGAGCTATCCGGCGATCGTGCAGATCTCGCCGAGCGATTCAACCGTGTTGATCGATCGCAAGCGCGAGCGACGCATCCGGCCCTCGACGCTTGTCAAGGCCCTCCAAGGGCTCCAGGCGCGGCCACCGAGGTTCAAGGCTGACGCCTTCCTCCAGTCCCTCGCCACTGCCTACGATGCTGTCGCCAGCCGAAATGGGCTTCGCCCCGGCGCCACCATCAAGCTGGCCGACCTCTACGCCATGCTGACGATCCTGCCGGGGTCGTCGCGTGACTACACCAAGGCGGAGTTCGCGCGTGACCTCTACCTGCTCGATCAGAGTGGTCTCACCCGTTCGCGCGACGGCCGGACGCTGCGGTTGCCGGCCAGTGCGCTGACCCGGGGGTCCGGGGTGTTCGTCACGGTCGCCAGCTCTGGCCAGCAGAAGGTCTACGCAGGCATCTGCTTCGAGGCCGGACAATGATCGCCACCGCGGCGTACACGGAGTTCGTGGCCAGGGAATATCTCGGTGGCTTCATCGAAGATGGAGGTGCCTCGGTGAAGTTCGTCGTACCTGCCGACGACCTCGAGGTGCAGACGTTCAGCGCTGAGCTGGTGCGGCTGGCGCGGGAGGCCAACTACGCCGTGGTCGGCGTCAACGCCGCCGACGTGCGGATCCACCTGATGGACCAGGTTTTCTTCGACATCGCCCGACAGATCGATTGGGCCGGTCTCGCCCGGCATGCGGTTCGCAGCGCGTACGCGGCCGCGGCCTACCCGCTCGACGAGGACGACGACGTGACCGTGGTCGCCGTCGCCGGGCGCTACGACGTGGACCCCAACGAACTGACCCGCGATGTGACCCGCCAACTCCAGGCTCAGGTGTACCTCGACTACCGGATGGTTCCGGAGTTCCGCACCGCGATGTTGCGGCTCTGCCAGGCGTTGCTCGGCACCGGCCAGGTGACCGAATCCGAATCGGCGGCGGTGCTCGATTGGCTGCGTGGCGAGCTGCGGCAGATGTCGCTGCTCCGGTCGGCCATGATCTTCAGGCGCATCGGCCGGCACAACGCTCGGCAGCTGCTGTTCTCATTGGCCCACTGGGTACGGAGCAACGGCCGGTCGGGTCTCGTGCTCTACCTCGACGTTCGTCGCCTGGGCTTTGCCCGTCGTCCCCCGCCCGAGGAGCGCCAGGGGAACTACTACACCAAGGCCGCATTGCTCGACGGCTACGAGATGCTGCGCCAGCTCGTCGACAACACCGACGAGCTCGGCCACTGCTTTGTGGTGGTGCTCACGGCCGGAGAGTTCCTCACCGATCCGCTCCGCGGGGTCGACGCCTATCAGGCGCTCAAACTGCGCATCGCCGACGAGGTACGCGACCGGCAGCGGGACAACCCGTTCGCGTCGCTGGTCAGGTTGGGGGCGGCATGAACGCGCGGCGGGCGTTGGAGGCGTTGCGAGCAGGCGTGCCCAACCGCGACGCCGTCGCCGCCCTCGGGTCGTTACAGACCTTGGTCGACGACCGCTTCTCCCTGCTGCTCGACGCGTTCGTCGCACCCGACGATGGAGCCCGCGTCCGAGGCATGCTGCTCGGCGGTGGGTTCGGATCTGGCAAGAGCCACGTGTTGGAGCACCTGGCCCATCAGGCGCTCCAAGCGAACTTCGTGGTGTCCAAGGTCGTGATCTCGAAGGAGACCGCGCTGCACGACCCGGTCAAGGTCTTCCGGGCAGCCATCGACGAGGCCCGATTGCCTGATCGTCTCGGCTCAGTGATGGACGAGGTCGCCGCCGGATTGCGACCCGCATCGGCCGAGTACGCCGCGTTGTACCGGTGGGTGCACACCGACGACGTCCCCGTGGACAGTCGTTTCGCGGCGACATTGTTCCTGTACGAGTACGGCCGGGGAGACCCGGAGTTTGCCGACCGGATCGTGCGGTTCTGGGCCGGCGATCCGCTGCCCACCGCCGACCTCCGCCGCCGCCTGAAGGAGGCTGGAGCGGGCAGCACCTACCGGCTCAACGCCGTGAAGGAACGCGACCTGGCGACGCACCGCTTCCGGTTCGTCTCTCGCCTCATGCAAGCCGCGGGCTACGCCGGCTGGGTCGTCCTGCTCGATGAGGTCGAGCTGATCGGCCGGTACTCCCTGCTGCAACGAGCCAAGTCCTACGCTGAAGTGTGTCACTGGGTGCGCGGCGACCGCGATGATCCCGCCGCACCGCTCGTGGCGGTACTCGCCACCGTCGACGATTTTGAAGCGCACGTCCTGGTAGGCAAGAACGACCTGGAGCTGATCCCCAAGCGACTGCGTCAGAAAGCCACCGCGGAGGCCGACTTGCTGGCCGCAGCCGCCGAGACCGGGATGCGGATCATCGAGCGGGAGCAGATCGCCCTGCAACCGCCCGATCGTGACGCGCTCGACCGCACCTACGCCCGCCTGAAGGCATTGCACGCCGAGGCCTACGGGTGGAACCCGCCCGATGTCGAAGGGCTGGAGCGCCTGCCGTCCAACCGCATGCGCCAATACGTCCGCGCCTGGATCAACGAGTGGGACCTATGTCGGCTCGACCCCGACTACGTCCCCGACACCACCGTCACCGATGTGATCGTCGGGTACGACGAAGACGCCGATCTGGAGGACGGGCGCCGAGGCGAAACGGACGGTGGGTGAGCGATCTGGCCGACGTCCTCGCCGCGGTCCAGGCCACACCGAACAGGACGGCGGTCGAGTTGCGAAACGCGCTTAGGTCATCGGGCCGGGTCTCGATCACGGTCGCCGATGTGCGTAAGGTGCTCGAATCGCACCCGCACCGGTTTCGCTCGGTGACGAGCGGCTCGGTGCAGCGATGGTCGGCCTCGGCCTGCACAACGACGATGACGCCGCCGGCGAGACCGCGCCGCACCCTGCGATGGCCCGGCCCCGAGTTGTACCGCTGGCAGCTCGAAGCGCTCGACGCCTGGCGGGCGCGCCGCTGCTGTGGTGTCATCGACGCCGTCACGGGGACCGGCAAGACGATGGTGGGCGTGGTTGCCGCCTGGGAAGAGCTGGCCCGCGGTGGCCAGGCATGCGTGCTCGTCCCCACCAGAGACCTGCTGTACCAGTGGCGCGGCGTGCTCAGCGGCGTCACACCGCCGGGAACCCGCATTGGGCTGGTCGGCGATGGCCACCGCGACCACCTCGGTACCTGCGATGTCGTGGTGGCCGTGGTGAACTCGGCACGCACCGCCGACCTGCGGCCCCGTCGGCCCGGTGGGCTGCTCGTGGCCGACGAGTGCCATCGCTACGGGTCTGACGAGAATCGCCTGGTCCTGCGCGACGAGTTCGTGCGTCGGTTGGGCCTGAGCGCAACCTATGCCCGGTCCGACGACGCACATCTCGCACACCTCGATCCCTACTTCGGTGGCCCATGCTTCCGTTTGGGCTACGCGCAGGCGATCTCCCAGGGGGTCGTCGCACCGTTCCGTTTGGCGCTCGTCGGTGTGCGCTTCAGCGCCGCCGACCGGGCAGCGTACGAGTCGCTCGGGGTTGACATGGCCACCTGCCGAGCCAGGCTCCTGCGCAGTGGTCAAGTCCGCCGTGAGCCGATCGGCGCGTTCCTGGCCGACGTCACACGAATCGCTCGCGTCCCCTCGGAGCTTGCCGTCGCGGCCATGGGCTACCTCAGTGCGATGGCCGAACGACGCCGGCTCCTCGCAGAGACGCCGGCCAAGTTGGCCGCGCTGGAGCGCCTCGGCGACGCCATGGCGGAAGCCAGCCGCACCATTGTGTTCACCCAGACCATCCGGGGGGTGGAGCAAGCCGCGATGCTGTTGCGCGAGCGAGGTCTGCGAGCAACGGTCGTGCATTCCGGACTCGAAACTGCGGTGTGTCGCGATCGGCTGGCCGAGTTCGTGGCGGGCACAGTGACGGTCCTGTGCGCGCCGGAGATGCTCGACGAAGGCGTCGACGTCCCTGCTGCCGAGCTTGCCGTGATCCTTGCCGCCAGTCAGAGCCGGCGGCAGATGGTGCAGCGGCTGGGCCGAGTGCTGCGGCGCAAACCCGACGGTCGTCACGCTCGCTTCGTCAACGTCTACGTCGTGGGAACCAGCGAAGATCCTGCCTCCGGGGCGCACAAAGGCTTTCTCGACGAGGTCACGCCGCTGGCCAGTTCATTGGAGACATGGTCGGGCGACGAGCACCCGCCAAACAGTTGGTCGTCACCGGCCTCGACATAGCTGCGTCGAGGAGCCGCAACGTCCTCGTAGGGGACCAACCGAGCTCATTTGTAGTGCAAGGCCCGCACCAGCTGAGGTGACCCCGCGGACTATCCGAGGCGGTCTGGAAGGCAATTGCCCCAGACTCGGGTCAGGAGACCGGCAGTAAAGGTCTCCCCCGGCACCTGTTCCCCGCCCGTATTGTCTGCGTGGCGTCAATTCGGGTCGTCACCTGGTCGAGGCGGCAGAAGGGATACGAGCACCTTGAAACGGCCTCGATAGGCGCCGTCAATTGAGGTGGTTGAGGCGTGCCACATGCGCGCCGTTGCATGCCATTACGGAGGCCTTGCTTGAGCGGATACCGGTCTGAGTCGGGGGGTCGGGGCCCGAAAGTCGCAGCCGTCGGCATCAGACGTTGGTCGGATAGGGAGCCGGCGAGGTGCTTTGGACGGGGATCCGGACGTGAGGTTCTCCCCATCCGGTCCCGTCTTGGTTGCTCTCGCCATTGGTGTGTGCGTGGTGCCTTCACAGTTCCACCAGGGGCAGCAGGCGCAGAGGGCTGCCCACAACCCGAACGTGACCGCTATCAACCGGTCGCCCTGTCGGATTTGAAACCGGATGCCGCGGTATGGAAACGGTTCCCCCTCACAAGCGAGCGAGATGATCTGTTGCCGCCAACCGGATGATTCTCGGAATGGGCGATATACGTCAGTCACAATTGCCGGCCCACGACTAGCCCGGTTGACCAGATAGCAGCGGCCATCCACGAGGCGATAACGACCGACAAACCAAAGCTTCGATACCTCGTTGGACCGGATTGCTCAACGGTGATCGCCAAGCGGATGCAGATGCCAGACGAGGACTGGATCGACTTCGGTCGTCCGCCGTCGCCAGAGCAATGCAGGCGTTCTTCGTTCGGCTTGGCTCCCCCACCACCTCTAGCTGCCAACTCGGCGTGACCGCCGGCGGCAACCGGCACGGTTGACGGTTTCAGCAGCCGCACTGGACGCGAACGCGAAGTGCTCGCTCAGCGGTAACTGACGCAGGCCGGACAGCCCGCGAGCGATTTCGGTACGTCCGCGGACCGATGCGCCCGATCCCGGCGCGTGCCATCAATGGAGCTCTGAGATCGGAGGGGCCATGAATTGGCGAGATTTGTTCAATCTGGAACACGAGCATGCACACACCGCAAAGCTCGACGAACCCGCCGAGTTCCAAGACCTCGTACTGCGGGGTCGGACCGACGAAGAGCTTTTCGATCCGCGGGACCTGACCAACCTCGGCTGGCACACGCCATGACTGCCTACCTCGTGGCGCTGATCAATACGCACGACCCTTCATGGGGACCGCCCTACCGGGAGAAGATGAAGGACTACGAAGCCAAGCACCACGGTGTGCACATCGCCGCCGGGCCGCTCGAGCAGGTTGAGGGCGTGCCGACGCCGGCGAAAACTCTGGTGATTGTCGAGTTTCCCGACATCGACGCCGCGAGGGCGTTTTACAACGATCCCGAGTACCTGCCACTCATCCAGCTCCGCCAGACCGGCTCGACAAGTCAGATCATGCTGGTGGACGGCCTCTAAGGAGCCTAACCCTCTGACTGCTGTTCTTCGGTCGACACCCGGATTTGGGTGATCGCTCTCATGGCGCTCTCCGGGCCGATTTTTTCCGGACGATGCGTGTGACGACGGGTCAGCTCTTCGCGGAAACGGCTCGAGACAACGGCACAAAGTTCCATGTGTCTGCCGCGCCGTTGATGGACGATGTTTCTGCGTTGGCACCACGCACTGGAGGGGGTGGCGCGGGTGGATGAATTCGGGGCAGTGGACGCCGCTCATGCGGAGTTCAGGCGACGGCTGTGCGCCGTGACCGATGAGCAATGGGGATCGTCTACCCCATGTGATGAGTGGTCCGTCCGGGACCTCGTCAATCACGTGGTCGCTTGCGCTCACATGTACGTGCGACTCTTGGAAGGCTGCTCCAGAGAAGAGGCCGCGAAACTGCTCGTTGCCGAGGTGCTCACCGATAACCCCGTGGCTGCCTTCGACGCGGGCGCGGTAGCCGTATGCCAGGCGTTTCGCCGTCCTGGAGTGCTTGACCGGGTGTGCGAGCACCCCGGCGGAGATGTGACCGGAGAGACCCTGATGGGCTACCGCACGTTCGACGCCTCAATTCACGCTTGGGATCTTGCTCGGGCCGTCGGCGGGGATGAAAATCTCAACGACGAGTTGGTGCGGAGATTGTGGACGATGATGGAGGTGCTCCTCGCCGCTGGTCGACAGATCGGACCTGGGCAAAGCGGCACAGTCGATGAGAGTCATCCGCTATTGATCCGCCTCCTGGACGCAGCCGGTCGCCGCCCATAGCGGTATCTCGAAACGGGCGACTTTGCCGACATCCGTGACCCGGCTGGCGCGCTCTTCTCCCTCCTCGAGTTTCGCCGCGACTACCCTACGCGCTCCCGCCGCCGGGACAAGGACTACAAGATCGCCAACCGGGTCGAGGTGTTCGACGAGCCGCGCGCCATCGCGTGGCAGCCCGGGACGGAGTCGCCCGAGACCGGGGAGCTCAGCTTCGGCAGCTGGATCTGGCGCTACCACCTCGAGGCAACCGGCCCGTCGCGGACGACGGTGACGCTGACGTACGACTGGTCAGCGGTCTCGCCCCAAGTACGCGAGTACATCCAGCGTTCCCGCCATTCGAGCAGCACCATCTCGACAACTCGCTACAGCACTTTTCCGACCTCGTCGCCCGGAACTCGCCGCCCTACCAGGCGATCCGCGCCCATCTACCCAAGGGGCTGGAACCGGTCGGCCCTCTCCTGCGCACCTACGTCGCGTGCTTGTTGCAGGTTCCGGCGACGGGTCGTGGCGAATGCTGCGTCTAGGTGTGACGAGCGGGGACGTTGTCCCTGGCGTGATGGTGTAGGGGTGGTCCACCACTGAGGTGAGCCCTCCTGCGAGTTTGTGGGTCTTCCACAACACACAGCTCGCAAGGAGGGCTCGGGTGC
>JAXDQG010000587.1:0-2633 GCA_034667945.1 Acidimicrobiia bacterium
GTCCTCGTAGAGCTCAATGGTGCACTCTTCGGTCACGCCATTACCGCCAACACCGGCATTGTTCACGATGGCGTCGAGCCGCCCGGCTTCCTCGATGATGTGGGCAAAGCCGTCTCGCACCGAGTCATCATTGGCGACGTCCATGGGAAGGAGGTGCAACTCGACGCCGGCCTCGTCTGCCATGCCCTTGAGCTTCCCGGCTGAATCGAGGTTGCGCATCGTGGCGTAAACGTCGTGCCCCTGCACCGCGAGATGCACGGCGGTGGCACGGCCGATGCCGGAGTTCGACCCAGTGACAACGGAGACAGGCGCGGTCATGAGCGGCACATTAGGTCTCCCGGGCTGATGACGCCGCCAGGTCGCATCCGCTCGGATCCATCTGCGGCTCGAGCTGCTCGATGACGTCGACGCTGGCCAGGCTCGATCGCACGTCGAGATCCACCGCCAACGGAACGTCGGGGCAGAAACGGGCGAAGCCGGCAGCGAGCGCCTCGTTCACCGCCTCCGCCACCTCGAGCGCACGATGTCCGGGGCACTCCACCGCCACCGAGTCGTGCACGGTCACCGCGGGCAGCACGTCGGGATCATCGGCTAGCCGAGCCCACAGCTCCGCATAGGCGGCCAACATGCCGTCGGCCACGCCACCCTGGATCGGTGCGTTGCGGAAGGCGTTGCCGGCCTGACGAACCGCCTGCGACGCGGCCCGGCGGAGCAGCTCTGTCGTGGCGTTTGCGCCGAGGTTGTGCCACAGCCAGTCGATGAAGGTCCGCCGTAGCGGCCGATCTTCGAACAGCTTCTCCACGGCAGGTGGGTTGCGGGGGATCACCAGGCCGCGCTGCTCGGCGAACCGCTGCCGAGCCGCCACGAACTGGGGCTCGTCGCTGGTGGCCGCCCCGACGGCAGCCCGCCGCAGCACGCCCGAGGTGGCGATGGTGAAGCGACGACGCCGTCCGGCCACCGTGCGCGAGGCCCACGTCAGCGGCTGAGCCCCATCCAGCAGCAGGATGGGATCTTCATAGGCGAGCGCTTCCTCGTCGATCGACGGATGGGCCGCGAGGATCTCTGCCCGAGTCGGCCAGCGCCGGTGCAGATCGCGGAACTCTCGCCTGAAGGCGAAGACGGGGCCAAGGTCGTCGAAGAGTCGCAACGTGGCGGGCCAGTCGACCGAGGCCGTTCGTTGCGCCATGGATTCGACCCGTAGGTCCTGCGCGGTCAGCCACGCGGCGACCTGCGGGTACGCGGCGAGGTAGGCGTCGAGCAGCCCTTGGCCCTCCGCCTGTGTCGTCGGGGAACCGGCGTTGGTCAGACTGCGGGCCAGGGCCGCGGCGCCCTGGCCGTAGACGATCCCGAAGTTGATGGTCTTGGCCCGGGCCCGCAGGGCGGCGTGACGTTGCGGATCGGCCGAAGCCAGGGCGCCCATGTCGACCCGGAACATCCGCTCGGCGGTGGTGACATGCACGTCCCGCCCGGCACGAAAGGCTTCGCGCAAGGCCACGTCACCCGAGACCTGGGCCAGCCAACGCAGCTCGGCTTGGCTGACGTCGGCGTGGACGAACACCCGGTCGCCCCGCTCCGGGCGAATGTAGGGCTGCAGCTCTGGCGGGAAAGTCTGGGCGTTGGGGTTGCGGGACGACAACCGACCGGTGTTGACGCCGACGACCTGCACGTACTGCGGGTGGAAGCGGCCGTCGCCGCCGAGGAAGGGGAGGAGGTTGTCGCCATAGGCCGACAACAGCTTGGCCAGCGACCGGAAATCGAGCAGTGCCTCGGCCAAGGGGCCGCCGATGTCGGCCAGGGTTCGGGCGTCGAGCGAGTCGGTCTCGACAAGTACCCGGGGTTGGCCCTCGCGCACCGAGAAGTAGGCGGCCACCGCTTCGCCCGCCCAACGGTTGAGCGCAGCTTTGGCCTGGACCTCGGAAGCGGGGTTCCACGTCGGCTCGAGCTGAGTCGAGAAGAGGTTGCCCTGCCCGCCCCCGGTCAACTGAGCCAAGCGAGTGACGGTGGCAGCCAGATCGGCCCGGCGTTCCTCGAGGTAGGCGGCGTACCGGTGGCGGTCGAACGGCAGGCCGCTGCGCTGCAAGTGGTCGAGAAACGGCCTGGCGTCCATCTCGAGGCCGGCGGCGGTCTCGAGACCGTGGCGCCGGAGGCGTTCGCGCAGGACGTCGGCAACCCACAGGGTCTCGACTGCATCGGCAGCCGCGTAGGCGATCTGCTCATCGGTGAGGTCATGGTGGGCGTCGTAGGACAGCTGGACCGTCCCCTTGCCCTCGGCTTCCAGACCGAGATACCGCTCGGTGGCCCAGGCCAGGCCGTGGAACCAGGTGAATCCGGTGACCCCGGCATAGAGCAGCGCGTCTGCCAGCTGCGCGTCCCACCAGCGCAGACCCCGGTGGCGCCCATAGCCGGCCGGCCGGAAGATCGCCCGATCGGTGACCCGGGCGTCGAACGTGGCGTTCCAGGCGTCAGCATGTAGCCCGTCGAGCAGCGGGGCCAGCAGGGATGGGTCGAGATCCCGGGCGTCGACCACCCAGGCGCGCTCGCGACCCTGCGGCGAGCGGGTGGCTGCTGACAGCACCCGCATGGGCCCGGGCTCGTCACCCGTGCCCGCCCCGTAGATCGTTTCGGTGTCGATG
>JAXDQG010000588.1:0-4085 GCA_034667945.1 Acidimicrobiia bacterium
AGTGCGGATGTGGTCTATCCGCCGCCTGCATTCTCGCCCATCTCGAGCGGTAGCGACTACACCTCCACCTCGACGCTGCCTCTAGCTCACGAAGCGCAACAGGCCGGGCGTCAACACGAAGGCGGCGATGATGAAGCCTGCGCCGTAGCGCCATTGCCCTGCCACCAACGCCAGGACGCCGGCCAGCATGAGCACAACTGCGATGGTCCACAGCATCGTCACCATGGCGGCCCTTTCTGCCTAGCGGCCCATTCACTCGTGTATCGCCTGGAGTTGAGTGTCGGAGGCCTCAGACAAGGCGCGATCATGCCAGCTAGGACCATTTAGCGGAGAGTTCTGGACCCGTTTCGACGTACAACCGCAACGGCGTCATTGCTGTCGAGGGTTATCAAGGGAATCTGAGTGGGTACACGCTCTTACCTGATGGCGGAACAAGGGAGCACTCGATGGGTATCACCGGAAGCATTTTCCTCATAGCGATAGGCGCAATTCTTGCCTTTGCTGTGGACGTCGCAGTCAGCGGTGTCAACCTGCAAGCCGTCGGCTGGATCCTGATGATCGTCGGTCTGGTCGGGCTCGTCCTCTCGATGATCTTCTGGAGCAGCTGGGGCGGTTTCGGCGGACGCGATCGCGTCGTCCGCGAGCGAGACTACGTCTAGCCTCTCGGGCTCATCTGGCGCTCGTCGCTCTTCCTCGACCTGATCAATACGGCCGTTCCCAGCAGGGACGCGGCGAAGGAAGCGACGAGGATGCCGAGCTTGGCTTGGTCCTCGAGGGCGACGTCGGGAAACGCAAGTCCGGCGACGAACATCGACACCGTGAAGCCGACGCCGGCGATGCAGCCCGCGCCGAGGAGTTCATGCCAGGAGACGTTGGTCGGCAGGTCAGCGGCGCCTGATCGCCAGGCCAACCAGGCGAACAGCGTGATGCCGACGGGCTTGCCCAACACCAAGCCGAGTACCACGCCGGCCGTGACTGCGGAGCCCGCTGCCGTGCGGATGTTCTGACCACTCAACTCCACGCCTGCGTTGGCGAGGGCGAAGAGGGGCAGGATGACCCGGCTGGTCAACGGGTGCAGGCGACATTCGAGCATCTCGACCACCGAGGCGGATCGGTGGTCGCCAGCGGCCGGCCCGAGGGCCGGCCGTTCCCGTTGCGTCGGAACTTCGCCGTGCGCCGGTTCCCTCGACTCCCGTGCGGTTGCCGGTGTCAGCAGGCCCAAGACGACACCCGAGATGGTGGCATGCACACCGGAGTGATGGGTTGCCCACCAGAGCACAACGCCAGGCAGACAATAAAGGGTGATCGACGCCACATTGAGACGCTGCATGAGCACGATCAGTCCCACGATGGCCACGGCCAAGGCCAGCGACCACGTGTGAATCCCGGACGAGTAGAACACCGCAATGACGAAGATCGCACCGATGTCGTCGGCGATTGCCAGGGTCAAGACAAAGAGCCGGATCGAGGCATTGACCCGGCGACCGAGAAGTGCAAGCACGCCGATCGCCATCGCAATGTCCGTGGCAATCGGGACGCCCCACCCGTGCTGGCCCGGCCCACCCCAGTTGACCGCGAGGAAGAGCAAGGCAGGCACGATCACGCCTCCCACGGCAGCGAACACGGGCAACGCCGCCCGACGGGGCTCGCGCAGTTCGCCATCGACCAGTTCGCGTTTGATCTCCAATCCGGCCACGAAGAAGAACAGGGTCATCAAGCCTTCGTTGATCCATCCGCGGAGGTCCAACGCCAGTCCTACGGCCGGGACACCGAGGCGCAGCTCTGCCTCCCAGAGCTGCCGGTAGGCATCACCCCACGGAGAGTTGGCCCAGGCGAGGGCGACCAGGACGGCCAACACCAGCAGGGCCCCACTCGCTGACTCGGTGCGCAGGAACTGAGCCAGGGGACGGAGCACAGGGGTGCTGCGCGGTCGCAGACGGAAGGTCGGCACGCGGGTATCTCCGAGGGGTCGGCGAACGCGTCGCCGACCAGTCTTCCCGGCACACCCGAGCGGGAGGCTACTCGACCAAGCGCCGCCAACGGGCTGTCGGCCAGCGCCTCCACACGCCCACCTCAGGTCGGATAGGCCCGAGCTGAAGCTACTTCGTGCCCGCAAAACCGGCGGGGATCAACCCAGGCCGAGCCGTTGCGCGGTGAGCTGATACTCCCTGACCTCGCTGGTCTGGTTCTTGACCATCAGCGCGGCCAGGTTCCGCACCTTGCCGCGTGAAGCATGGGCCGCTGCGTACTCGGCCATGTGGATGCCGCCTCGATGGTGATCCGCCATCATCGTCAGGAAGAGCCGATCGGCGTCGCGGCCGGTGGCGGCGCGTAAGGCCTCGATCTGCGCGTCGGACTGGATGCCGGGCATCTGGGCGCGGGCCAGGCTCGGCCCCATCCAACCCATGACGCGCCGCTCAGGATCACCCCGCGTGAGGCCCCAGTCCTGCAGCCAGGCGTCCATCTCGCCGGTCTCCCAACGTTGGAAGCGCACAACCTCTTGCGCGAACGAGCGGACCACCGGGTCGATGTCGGGCTTCTGCACGACCAGTTCCGCCATCTGCACGGCCTGGTCGTGATGGTCGATCATGTCTTGCAGGAAGCCCACGTCTACGGAGTTGACGCTGGGGGAGCGGGGCTGCCCCACCAGGTAGCCGAAGCCGAAGGCGACCAGGGAGATCGCCGCCACGACGGCAACGATGCGGCCGAACGACCACCTACCGCCCACGTCGTCTTCGTCGACCTCCACGTTCTCGCCCGGGCCGAGGCGGCCTCGGTCGTTGGGGGACGACATGGGAGCGGCGTCCCCGCTGCCCCGCTCGGCAAGGGGATCGTCGAGGGGGAGACTGGGCGGATAGGGGCTCGTTGACGCTGTCTCCCTGGTGGCGGCAGGGACGTGGCACCAACTCGACCCGATCCTCGAGTCGGAGGCAGTCATCGGTACAGGGCTCTCCTGGCGGACGCGGCGGCGCGATCCATCATGCCAGTGCCCACCGGCGTGCCAGCGTCGTGCCGGCCGGTTCCGCGAGTCAGGTGACGGTGTGGATGATGAGCACGGTGTTCAGGAGGGTGACCAAAGCCGCCAGTGCACCCGCGACGACGGTGGTCAGGGGATGGTTGCGCAGCGCGCCCATCACCGTGCGACGAGCGGTCAGCACCACCAGCGGGATGACCGCGAAGGGGATGCCGAAGCTCAAGACGACCTGACTGATGACCAGGGCACGGGTCGGGTCGACTCCCACTGCGATGATCACCAGCGGCGGCACCATGGTCACCGTGCGCCGCACCCAGGTCGGTGTGGAGCGGTTCAGGAAGCCCTGCATGATGATCTGCCCGGCGAGCGTTCCGACAACCGACGACGCCAGGCCCGACGCCACCAGCGACAGCCCGAATACCACCGATGCCGTGCTGCCGAGCACCGGCTCGAGCGTGCGGTAGGCGTCCGAGATGGTGGACACCGCGCCGCCGGCCCCGCTGTGGAAGGTGGCAGCGGCCATGGTGAGGATGGCCAGGTTGACCAGACCGGCGACGCTCATGCCGGCGACCACGTCGACGAACTGGAAGCGGAGCACCCGGCGCATCTGATCGGGTCCCACGATCGGTACCCGATCCTGGGTGAGGGCCGAGTGCAGATAAATGACGTGGGGCATGACAGTGGCGCCCAGGATGCCCGCCGCCAGCAGGGTCTGTTCGCTCCCCCGAAGGCCGGGATGCGTCAGCCCCACGAGTGTGCCGTGCAGGCTGGGTTTCCCGAGCACGGTTTCGATCAGATAGCACACGGCGATCACGCCCAGGAACCCCGTGATGAGGGCCTCGACCAGACGGAATCCCCGGTCGCGCAGCACGAGGATCAGCCAGGTCGCTGCGCCAGCCAGCAAGGCGCCGGGCGCCAGGGGCATCCCGAACAGCAGCTGGAGACCAAGGGCGGCGCCGAGTAGCTCCGCCAGGTCGGTGGCCACCGCCACCACTTCGGCTGCGATCCAGAGCACGCCGGACAGCCACGGAGGCCAAGTGCGCCTGATGGCCTCGGGGAGGTTCAGCCCCGATACCACGCCGAGCTTGGCGGAGAGCGTCTGGATCTACAC
>JAXDQG010000589.1:0-3930 GCA_034667945.1 Acidimicrobiia bacterium
ACGGCGACCGCTGCTACCACTGCAAGTCCGCGCTGATGGACCAGCTCGGGCCGCTGGCCGCGGCTGAAGGCGCCACTGTCGTGCTGGGAGTCAACCTCGACGATCTGGGTGATCATCGGCCAGGTCAGCGGGCCGCAGCCGAGCAGGGTGCCCGCTTTCCGCTGGTCGAGGCCTCGTTCAGCAAGACCGATATCCGGGCGGCCTCCAAGGCGCTCGGCCTGCGGAGCTGGGACAAGCCGGCAGCCGCGTGCCTGGCCTCGCGACTGCCGTACGGTACGGAGGTCACGATCGGCCTGCTCAGCCAGGTGGAACGGGCCGAGGGCGCACTTCGTCGGCTGGGGTTCGCCGAGCTCCGGGTGAGGCACTACGGGGACACCGCCCGCCTCGAGCTGCCTCTGGATGACCTGGCTCGCGTGTTGGACCGGCGCGAAGACGTCGTCGCCGCCGTACGCCGCACCGGCTACCGCTACGTCACGCTCGACCTCGAAGGTCTGCGGTCGGGCAACCTCAACGCCGCCCTGGCCGACGCCGGGCACGGGTCGCTCCCGCACGCTCCGTCGGGCAGCTCCGCATCCGCGGCTGGGTACGGGGTGGGCCATGGCCCGAGACAACGGCACTGAAGAGGACATATCCATCTACGCCACCGCCCTCGCCGACGCGGTGGAGGCTGCCTTGGCCCCCTGGGTCGAGCGCACCGTGCGACAGCGCCTCGAGGACTGGCAGGGGTCAGTGCCCGAGGACGTGGTCGCAGCGGCCCGCACCGCCGGCCGCCGGGCACGCGAAGAGGTGGGGCCAGCCATTCGCCGCCTGCTCGAGACCGATGTCGACCAGCAGCCCACGACGCCCTTGGCCCTGTTGCGGCGAGCCGTGCGCTATCCGACTGCCATCTTGGAGGGGGCCGGGGTGCCCTCGGTCGTGCGGGATGAGTTCGCGGAACGGGCTTTCCCCGAGGACCGCTACGACCTGGCGCCGGCCACCTTCGCCGATGTCGACCCCTCGCTGGCCGAGCCGGGACTCGCCTGGGGAGCGGCCAAGGCGCACGTGGTGTTGACCCGGCGCCGGCAGGAAGGTCGCCGATGAAGGTGGTTGCCCTGGTACCCGATCTGATGGACCGCTCGAAGGTCCGCGAGGCCTTTCCCGAGGCCGCACTCGTCGCCCGCGTCGAGCAACTGGTGGAGGCTGCCTCCGGAGCGGACCTCGTGCTGGTCGACCTCCAGCGCCCGGGCGTCTTGGAAACGCTCACAGCCTGGAAGACGGAGGGTGGCAACACCCGGGTCGTCGGGTTCGCCTCGCATGTCGAGGGCGAGGTTCTCGCGGCCGCCGAGCGCGCTGGAGTGGAGGCCTTGCCTCGCTCGGTGTTCTTCCGACGTCTGACCGGGCTGCGCTCCGGTGGCGAGTGAGGCTCATGACCTGCTGGCCCGGGTGAGCCGGCTGGCGGCAGACCACATGGAGGGCCTGACCGATCGGCCGGTGGTCGGCGCTATGCCCATCGCGGAGATTGTCGATGTCCTGCGGCGGTTCCTCGGTGGTCCCTTGAACGACCAGCCGCACGACCCCGCCGGAGTGATCGAGCAGCTGGCCCAGGGCTGCGCCCAAGGACTGGTTGCCTCCAATGGGCCTCGTTACTTCGGTTTCGTCACCGGAGGGACGCTGCCGGCGGCGTTGGCAGCAGACTGGTTGACCGCCGCTTGGGATCAGAACGTGGCGCTCGGCGTCATGAGCCCGGCGGCGGCAGTGGTCGAAGCAATCGTGGGCGAGTGGTTGGCGGAGCTGCTCGGCATTCCGCCGACGGCATCGTTCGGGCTGGTCACCGGGGCGCAGATGGCCAACGTCGTGGGCCTCGCGGCCGCTCGCCGCGCGGTGCTGCGCCGCGAGGGCATCGACGTCGAGGAGGTAGGGCTGGCGGGTGCGCCGCCGCTGCGTGTGGTTGCCGGCGAGCAGCGCCATGTCACCGTGGATGTGGCGCTGCGTTACCTCGGGATAGGGCGTCGGCAGCTCGCGGTTGTGGCGGCGGATGATCAGGGGCGGATGCGCGCCCATGCGTTGGCCGAGGTCCTGGATCGGTTGGGTCCGGGCCCGACCGTGGTGTGTGCACAGGCGGGCTGCGTCGATACCGGTGCGTTCGATCCGTTGGACGAGATCTGTGCGGTTGCCCACCAGCCCGATCGGTGGGCCTGGGTGCACGTCGATGGAGCCTTCGGCCTGTGGGCAGCGGCGAGTCCGCAGCGGCGCCATCTCGTGGCCGGGGTCGGCTCGGCCGACTCGTGGGCCACCGACGGTCACAAATGGTTGAACGTCCCCTATGACGCTGGCCTGGTGTTCACCGCCCACCCCGACGACCACCGAGGGGCCATGAGCATGCAGGCCGCCTATCTGACGAGGGACGGCTCAGGCCTGCGTGATGGTAGCGACTGGGCGCCGGAGTCATCCCGCCGAGCCCGGGCCTTCACGGTATGGGCGGCTCTGCGCACGCTGGGCCGCGAGGGCCTCGCCGAGCTCGTGGAGCGAACCTGCTCCTTGGCCGAACGCGCGGCCACGGCCTTCGCAGCCGAGCCGGGCATCGAGATCCTCAACGACGTCGTGGCAAATCAGGTGCTGATCCGCTTCGGCGCGGATGACCTCACGACGCGGGACGTCGTGGCAGCTGTGCAGCGGTCCGGGGAGGCGTGGTTCGGCTTCACCACCTGGCACGGCAAGGCGGCGGCCCGCTTGTCGGTGTCGGGCTGGTCCACCGGGCCGGAGGACGTCGACCGGACCGTGGCCGCCACCATCGCCGGGTACCGGCAGCGCTTGGACGGGCGGGCCGGACCCTCGGCGCTGGGCTGACCCAGCTCGCCACGTCCCGACAACTCGGCGTGTCGCGGACGTCTCGCTGCGCACTGCTCCGCGCTAGCCCCCACTACGGTTGCACGCGTGGCTGAGCGACTCATCGTCATCGGTGCGGACGCGGCGGGTATGTCCGCGGCGGCGCAGGCTCGACGCCTTCGGAACGATCTCGACATCGTCGCCTTCGAGAAGGGCAACTGGACCAGCTACTCGGCGTGCGGCATTCCCTACGTCGTCTCCGGCGAGGTCGGGTCGCTCGACGACCTGGTGGCACGCACTGCCCAGGAGCACCGGGTCCAACACATCGACGTTCGGCTGCGCCACGAGGTGCTCGGCATCGACCTGGCGGCCCGGCGGGTGCGCGTCCGGGACCATTCCCACAACCGCGACCTGCAGCTGGCCTTCGACCGTCTGCTGCTGGCCACCGGTTCACGACCGGCGCGGCCCGACGTGCCCGGCGTCGATCTCGACTTCGTGCACGGCGTGCAGACCCTCGACGACGCCAACAGCCTGCTCTCCTACGCCGGCGACGGCCGGTCGGCTCGCATTGTCGTCGTCGGCTCCGGCTACATCGGGCTCGAGATGGCCGAGGCTTTCCTGCGTTGGGGTGCCGAGGTCACGGTGGTCGAATCGAGTGACCAGGTCATGCACACCTTCGATGCCGACATGGCGGCCCGCATCCAGACCGCCATGGAGAAGCACGGGGTGATCGTGCGTATCGGCGTGGAGGTGCATGGCTTCGAGCCGGGTCGGGTGCTGACCAGCTCGGGGGCGATCGACGCCGACCTGGTCGTGCTGGGCACCGGCGTGACGCCCAATAGCGAGCTGGCTGCAGGTGCCGGCATACAGCTGGGCGCCAAGGGCGCGATCCGGGTGGACCGGCGTCAGCGGACCTCGGCCGAGGGCATCTGGGCGGCGGGCGATTGCGCGGAGTCGTTCAACCTGGTCAGCGAGCGTTGGATGCACATTGCGCTTGGCACCGTGGCCAGCCGTCAAGGCCGGGTGGCCGGCATCAACCTCGGCGGAGGTTACGCCACCTTCCCCGGGATCGTGGGCACGGCCGTGTCCAAGGTGTGCGCCACCGAGGTGGGCCGCACCGGCTTG
>JAXDQG010000590.1:0-4096 GCA_034667945.1 Acidimicrobiia bacterium
GTAGCGCTGCAAGGGTGCCCGGGTCCAGGTCGACGACCCGGGACTGGCCGGTCTTGGTCGGGCCCTCGACGAGTCGCTCCCCGGCACCCTTGGCCTTGACCACGCCGACGCTGCGACGCACCGCGAGTCGGCCCGCGTCCAGGTCGAGGTCCCGCCATCGGAGGGCCAGTGCCTCACCGCGACGCATGCCCGTGGCCGCGAGCAGTCGCCAGCCCATGGCGAGGTCCCGATCCTCGGCGTCGGCCCAGCCGAGAAAGCGGTTGAGCTCGGCCGCGGTCCAGGCCTGCATCTCCGGGGGACGAGCCTCCGACGGACTGGGTGGCGTCGACCGGTCGGTCGGGTTGACCGCGAGCCGCCCCTGTATGACCGCGTCGCTCAGGGCCGACCGCAGGATCGTGTAGACGTAGCGCACGGTGCGCGCGGAGAGTCCGCCCTGGCCGTCGGCCCGGCCGGACTCCTCGAGCTTCCGCATCCACGCGTCCACCGCCGCGCCGGTGATCCGTGGCAGCGTGGTCTCGCCGAGGTAGGGATCGATGTGCAGCCGGATGTTCTTCCGGTAGGAGGCGAGCGTCGAGGCGCTGAGCCGTTGTCCGGCGATCCATTGAGCCAGGTACGCGTCGAGCCGCTGCTTCGACGGTTCGACCCAGGCGCCGGTTTCCGCTTTGCCGATCTCCAGCCGGAGCTGTGTGGCCGCCTCCCGACGGGTCCTGAACCCGCGCTTGAGGACGACGCGCTTCGTGCCGTCCTGGAGGAGGACCGGGTACTTGATCAGGAAGCGCGGACCCGCCTTGGTGGCGTATTCGCTGATGCCGCCCTCCCCGGCCTGACGTCGCCGTGTCTTGGTCGTCATCGGATCTCCCGCTATCGGGCGTTACCTCCGCAGCGCAGGCACTCGTCGTCTAGCAGCGGCAGTCCGGCCCGTGACGCGGGCGGTGCAAATTTGTGGAACTAGGGAGACCTGTGGACGAGCGACCAGCCGCCGGCGTTCGGCTGTTGGTCAGCCTGCCCGAACAGCTCCAGACTTTCTCCGGTTCTCTCCGGCCCGCACCTGGCCGTGCCGACGGCGGCAAGCCGGTCCGCCAGACCGCCGGCGCTCCCCCGAACTGCCAGGCCGTCATGATCGCGTTCGCAGTAGTTCGCTGCCGTTCCGTACACCACGTGGCGTGCACGTTCGTACAACCGCGGACCGTGGCACACCCGTACGAACTCCGCCAACTGCAACCACAACTGCAACCAGGCGCAGAGCCTCGGGTGTTGAATCTCGCGCCGCGTGAGGCTGATCCGAGGTGTCCCTGAAGCCGGCCTACGGGGCAGATGCTCATGTCCGCGCTGAGTGGCCACGTCGGGCCGCCCGAGCTCACAGTGCGAGTTCCTCAAGACTGCTGCAGACGCGGATCACGGAGTCAGGTCGCGCGCGATTGCACCCGCCGCGGCAGCCAGGTCCGCCGACCAGACCGGAAGCGAGTTGCGCGAATAGCGGGCGGTCGGCATGGCCAGCGCGACGCTCGCGAGCGGCATTCCGGCAACCCGGGGCAGTGCCACGCCGACCGCGGTCAAGCCGGTCTCGGTCTGCTGGTCGTTGACGGCGTGACCGCGCCGGCGAACGGCCCGGAGCTCACGGTGCAGCCGCGCCCTTGCCTCCCCGTCCAGATCGTCCAGCACCGGTTCCAGCTCCTCCGGCGAGAGCATGGCGAGCATCGCCTTGCCGCCCGAGCTGAGGTGGGCGGGCAACGTACGCCCGGTGCGGTCGCCGACCCGCAGGACCCGTCCGCCCTCGACCGTGGCGACGAAGCGGACCATCACGCCGACCAGGATGGTCAGGTTGGCCGTCTCTCCCCACCGGTCGACGAGGCGGCGCATGTGCGGCAGCGCTGCCTCTCGCAGCCGCGCCACAGCATCTCGGGAGGCCGGACTCCTGCTCAGCAGGCCCCCGGGCCCGTACCGCCGGTCGGCCAGCTGCTCGGCGAACCCCCGGTGCACGAGCGCGGTGAGAAGCCGGTGCGCCGTGGACACCGAGACCCCGAGGCGCTCGGCCGCGTCGGTGACGCGCATCGGACCCTCGTGTTGCAGAACGGTCGCCAGCAGCAGTGCCGAGTCGACCGATCGCAGACCGTCCGGTGAACGATTCCGCATAACGGAAAACTCTATCCCTTCTGGCGGGAGCCGAGGAGGATGGCACTGTTGCCAGACGCTCGAGCAGGAGGCAGTAGATGACCCAGCAGCTCACCTCACCGGTGTCGCTGGCCGCTGTGGACGCACCGGACCAGCCCACACCCACGCCGGAGCTGGAACAGCTCTACCGCGGGTTCGAGCAGGAGCTGCTCGTCCCGCTGTGGACCGAGATCGGTGACCTCATGCCCGTGCACCCGCGCTCGCGCGCGGTGCCGCACGTGTGGCGGTGGGCCAACCTGCTGCAGTTAGCCGATCAGGCCGGTCACCTCGTGCCCGTGGGGCGCGGCGGTGAGCGTCGCGCGATCGCGCTGGCCAACCCGGCCCTCGCCGGCAAGCCCTACGCCACCCCGACCTTGTGGGCGGCCATCCAGTACCTCATGCCGGGCGAGAACGCCCCCGAGCACCGGCACACCCAGCACGCGTTCCGCTTCGTCGTCGAGGGCGAGGGGGTGTGGACCGTGGTCGGCCGCGACCCGGTCCCCATGAACCGCGGCGACTTCCTGCCGCAGGCCGGCTGGAACTGGCACGCCCACCACAACGCCGCCGACCGGCCCATGGCCTGGATCGACGGACTGGACATCCCGTTCCAGTACAACGCCGAGTCGCAGTTCTTCGAGTTCGGCCGCGATTCGATCAGCGAGGAGGAGCGGACGACGCCCGAGCGCTCCCGTTCCCAGCGGTTGTGGGGCCACCCCGGCCTGCGCCCGGTCGCCGTCCCCGGCGCGACCGTGGGCACCCCGCTGCTGAACTACCGGTGGGTCGACACCGACGCGGCACTGAACGACCAGCTCGAACTGGAGGCCGAGGGGCACGCCGGCACGGTCGAACCCGGGCACGCCGCCGTCCGCTACACCAACCCCACCACCGGCGGCGACGTGCTGCCCACCATCCGCGCCGAGATGCACCGCGTCCGCAGCGGCACGGAGACCGCGCCGCGCCGCGAGGCCGGCTCGTCGGTCTACCAGGTCTTCGACGGCAGCGGCACGGTCACGGTCGGCGACTCCTCCTGGAGCGTCAGCCGCGGCGACCTGTTCGTCGTCCCCTCCTGGCAGCCGCTGTCGGTCCGCTCCGAGGCCGGGACTTCCGACTCGGACTCCGGTGCCCTGGACCTGTTCCGGTTCAGCGACACCCCGATCTTCGAGGCGCTCAAGCTCGACCGCGAGGCGGTGGACCGGTGAAGCTGGCCACGATCCGCACACTCGACGGCGCCACACGCGCGGTTCGCGTCGACGACGAGAACCTCGTCGATCTCGGCGAGGCCGACCTCGGCGCGTTCCTGGCGCACGACGGCTGGGCCAAGCGCGCCGCCGCGGCGTCCGAGCCGGCATCGCACGTGCGAGGTGCGTCCTTCGCGCCGGTCATCCCGCAGCCCGGGAAGATCGTCTGCGTCGGGCTGAACTACCGGAACCACATCCTCGAGATGGGCCGGGACCTGCCGGAATACCCGACGCTGTTCAGCAAGTACGCCGACACGCTGGTGGGCGCCACCGATGACATCGTCCTGCCGCCGGAGACCGAGGAGTTCGACTGGGAGTGCGAGCTCGCCGTCGTCATCGGGAGGACGGTGCGGCGGGCGCGCGGCCCCGAGGCCGAGCAGGCAATCGCCGGCTTCGCCGTGCTCAACGACGTGACCTGCCGCGACTGGCAGTTCCGCACCCGCGAGTGGCTGCAGGGCAAGAACTGGGAGGCCACCACCCCCCTGGGCCCCTACCTGGTCACCCCCGATGAACTGCCCGGCGGCGTCCGCCCGGTCCTGGAGATCAGCACGCGCATCGACGGTGAGACCGTACAGAAGGACACCACCGGTGACCTGCTCTTCGACCCGGTCGCCCTCGTCGAGTACGTCTCCACGATGACGACCCTGCGGCCCGGCGACGTGATCGCCACCGGCACCCCCGGCGGCGTGGGCCACGCTCAGGACCCC
>JAXDQG010000591.1:0-3035 GCA_034667945.1 Acidimicrobiia bacterium
GTGAGACCCCATCGATTGCGCCGAACCCGCTCACCGAGCGGATGGATGCTCGCAAGCATCGACTCCCCTCAAGGCGACCAGGTGGACCGGACCGCGCCGACCACCGCGGTGCACACACCGGCCAGAAGAAAGAGACCGCTCACGACTCCCCGTACAGACTCGGGTGTCCGGGTTCGATGCCGGCGCTGGCCAGGGCGCTGTCCGCCCGCTCACGTCGAGGGCCGCTCGGTTCGGTCGATCCGGCAGGATCCGGACGCGAACCGCCTCCGCCGGAGACATCGATGAGATCACTGCGGGTGTCGGCGACCGCCCGGGCCAGCAACCCGAGGAGCTGGTCCCACGACCGGGCCGCTCCCTCCCCGGCCACGCGGTCGGCCGACCCGTCGACGAGGACGAAGTAGGGCGAGACCGGAACCTCGTAGTCGTCCCAGGCCTCGCCGGACATGACGACGGGGATACCTGCCGAAGGCTTCGGGGCCCGGGACAGCACCTCGGCGGGGCTCTCTCGATCGAGGCCCTTGGTGACCACCACGAGACGATCGACGAAGCCGGGGAGCTCGAAGCCGCCCGGCCGGGTGAAGGTCGACCAGAACTCGCCGCAGGTGAGGCAACCCGAGGTCAGAAAGGCCAGCAAGGTGGTGCGGCCGGTGCCGTTCACCGCCACGTGCAGGCTGCTGCCACCCTGAGGGCTGACGCCGGTCACGTCGTGGGACGGTCCGCCGGTGGCTGCGCCTCGCTGCACGTCGACGCCGCCGAGGCGGGTCGGGCCCAGCCGCAAGGTGTTGGCGCCGGTGCCGCTGGCGTCGTCCTCCAGTCCGACACCGAGGCGATGCAATGCCCGGAGGATCTCGGCGTGGCTCCGCAGCAAGCCGGCCACCAGGACGCCGAGGACGACCAACGCAACCGCTTCGATGATGACGACTGCGACCATGGGGCGGCTCCTCGGATTCGGCGGCTCAGCGGCTCGTTGAGCCAGCGCGACGACGCTTGACCTGGGACCAGGTGCGGAAGCCGGTGGTGTTGTCACGGGCCAGGTCGACTCCCGGCAGGTCGAAGATGATCTCCGCGTCGGGGGGACCGTCCGAGTGGTCGTGGCGCAGAAGCCACCGGTTCCCGCCTCGGATGACGCCCGGCGACCAGACGCCGTCGCCGTTCCAGTCGCCTGCGATCGGGATATCACCCGGCTGGCCGAAGGTGAAGGTCTCGTCGGCGTAGCCCGTGGAGAGACTGTGGCGCAGGAACCACTGATTGCCCCGCACAACGGCCGGCGTCATCACCCCGTCGCCTGTCCAGTCCCCTACCAGCGGATAGTCACCGGGATCTCCGAAGACGAACGAGATGTCGGCGATTCCCGACGTGTGGCTCAGGCGCAGGTGCCAGACCCCGTCCTTGTAGACGCCCGGACGACTGATGCCGTCGCCCACCCAATCGCCGACAACGGGCCACATGCCCGGGTCGCCGAAGAGAAACACGCCCTGGGCGGCGCCCGACGTATTACTTGTGCGCAGCAGCCACCAGCCGCTGCGGAAGATGCCCGGCGTCTGCACGCCGGCCCCCGTCCAGTCGCCCATCAGCGCGAAGTCGCCCGGGTTCCCGTACTCGAAGGCGGGCTGCCCGGCATCAGGATGGTTCACCCGATCGAAGCCCCGGTACCACCGGCCCTGGTTCACGACCACCGGCAGCGAGCCGGACACCGGCGCCGCGTGCAGGCAAGGGGCGTCGTGGGTGCGGGTGAAGTTGTCCGTGGCCGTGGTGGTGGTGCACGACGGCTCGATGGTCCAGGGGGGTGAGCAGGTCACCACTCGGCAGACGATCGGCCCCACGCAGGGGACGTGCTGGTTGCACTGCCCGTAGCGGAACGCCGTGCAGCACTGCACGCGGTTGTCGCAGCTTCCGTTGGCGCAGCCGCAACTGCACATGACGGTGGAGGGCGTGACCCCGTTGGGCCCGCATCCGCCAGCCGCCGGAGCGTTGCAGTCCATGTAGTAACGGGGCTGGTCGGCGCCGTTGGCGACGCACAACCCCGAGCCGTCGGCCTTCCACCATCCGGCGACGATGCTGCCGGGCGGACAGGCGTTCTCACCGGTCAACGTGCAGCAGAACTCGGTGTAACCGTCGCAGCACTTCTGGCCGCAGTCGCACTGTTGGTTGGCGCATCCGCAGATGGCCGCATAGGCCGAGACGGGACGAAGGACATAGCCGAGCGGCGAGACAGTCATGGCCGAGCCGGCGACCGCTGCCCTGGTCATGAAGCTACGCCGGCCGATCCGGCGCTCGAGCACGCCACTCACGGAGTGGGTGATGCGTGTCGCCAGATCGGTCATGCCGGTGCGGCTCCTTTGTGCAGCCGGACCGCGGCGAGGAGTCTTGGCAGGTCTACGAGCAGGAGATACACCAATCCGAGGGCGACCAGACCGGCCGCGACTGCGCCGGGTTGGTGCCAGGGGGCCGGAGCTTCGACGCCTGCGGCCCGGATCGATGCGACGGCCCCGCCCGCTGTGACCAGGACGTGGAGGAAGCTCGGAGGCGATTCGACCTCGCCGAAACATCCGCACGACGGCAGCTCGCCCCGCCGCCAGAACGCCAACGCCACGAGGACGAAGCCGACGTAGCAAACCGCCTGGGCGGCGAAGCTCAAGGTGCCCCCGGCGATGAGGACCGACAAGGCCACGGCGACCTCGCCCAGGCCGATCAGGCGCACGCCGGTGGCGCTGACCGGCAGGCGCAGCGAACGGAGGGCCCGCGTTGCCGGGGCCGGGCGGGCGACCTTCAGCACCCCGCCAAAAGCGAGGAGGCCGGCCACCGTCACATGTACACCGGTGAGGGGATCCATGTCGGGGGTCAGGCTAGTGGCACTGTTCGCCGGTGACGTACGGGCGACTCCGGCGCGCACTGCGCCGACCACGCAGCGGGAGTTCCCGACCTGGTTGGCGGAGCTGAATGGCCGCGGGCGGCTGGAGGGTCGGCAGCGGCGCCCGACGCTGCTGGTCGCCGCCCTACGCTCCATGGGGCTATGGCCGATCACACTGCCGGGG
>JAXDQG010000592.1:0-4041 GCA_034667945.1 Acidimicrobiia bacterium
GTTGCCGGTGCGTTCACCGTTGCCGAACAGAGTCCCCTCCACCCGATCGGCGCCTGCCATGAGGCCGAACTCGGTTGCGGCCACAGCCGTGCCCCGGTCGTTGTGGGGGTGCAGCGACAGGATCACCGAGGACCGGTTCTTCACGTGGCGCAGGAACCATTCGATCTGGTCGCCGTAGATGTTGGCGGTCGACATCTCGACGGTGGCCGGCAGGTTCAGGATGATCGGGTGGTCGTCATCCGGCTCGTAGACGTCCATCACCGCTTCGCAGATCTCCTGGGCGAAGTCCAGCTCGGTGCCGGTGAACGACTCGGGGCTGTACTCCCAGTCGATCTCCGTGTCGATGAGCTGGGCGGCCCGCTTGCGGCACAGCTCGGCACCCCGCACCGCGATGTCGACGATGCCCGGCTTGTCCAACCCGAAGACAACTCGGCGTTGCAGCGTGGACGTCGAGTTGTAGAGGTGGACAATCGCCCGCCGAGCCCCCTGAATTGCCTCGTAGCTGCGCTCGATCAGCTCCGGGCGGGCCTGTGTCAGCACCTGAATGGTGACGTCATCGGGAATGCGACCGTCTTCGATGAGATGACGCACGAAGTCGAAATCGGTCTGCGAAGCGGCCGGGAAACCGACCTCGATCTCCTTGAAGCCGGCCGCTACGACCAGGTCCCACATCCGCTGTTTGCGTTCGCCGTTCATGGGGTTGATCAGCGCCTGGTTGCCGTCGCGCAGATCGACCGAGCACCAAATGGGGGCTTTGGTGATGACGTTGTCGGGCCACGTGCGATCGCGGAGGTCCACCGGCGGAAAGGGTCGGTACTTCTCGAAGGGCATCTTCGTGGCGGATACCGGCTGGATTGCCATTGGGTGATCCTCGCTGTTCGCTGTCTGGTGTGTCGCTGTCTCGTGTTCGAGGTGGAACGGTGTGGCGCTGACCGGAGCCCTAAAACCGAAGGAACCTCCTCGCCGTCAGGCGCAGGAGGTTCCGGGCGAGTACCTATGGGCACTCGCCTACTCGAGAAGGAGGAGTCCGGTGTCGCGCAGCTGGACTGACATGCGTTGAGCACTGTAGCAGGCCCCTCGGGGGACAAGTCCACAATCCGTGCCGCCGGCCGCCGGCGGGCCGCGAGCATCGATTGGGCAGCGGTAGGGAGCGGCGTGCGAGCCCACCTGGTCGAATGGCTGGCTCGTCGTCCAGCGTCAACCGTGATGATCTTCTCGGCGCTCCCCGACGAATGCTCCCTGATCGAGCTCACCACCGTGCCCGAGCTGTCTGCCCACAGGTGGGCGCTGCCCCGCATCGGGCCCGATCGGGCCATGACCGCCCATGTGCTGCAGGATGACCTCGAGCTGCACCGCTACGGGTTTCACCAGCCGGCGGAAGGCGCGGCCCGCCTCGACGAGCGGAGCATCGACATCGTGGCCGTCCCCGGCGTGCTGTTCGATCGCCGGGGCGGGCGTCTCGGACGGGGCCAGGGCTACTACGACCGGTTCTTGAGCCGCCTGCGCCCAGCGGCCTCTTTGGTCGGCGTGACCGCCGAAGCGCTCGTCTGCGAATCGCCACTGCCGGTCGACGACCACGACGTGCCCATGGGCTGGTTGGCCACCGAGCGAGGCATGCTGCCGTGCCCGCCCGCGATGCCCGGCAGCTGAACTGAGCGAGCGAGGCGGCGGCGTCGGCGGTGAGTCAAAGGAAACGGATGGCGGGTGTGGCGGATGACACCGCGGTCGCGCCGGGAACACGTGTTCGCTCTTGGTTAGGGTGCGGGTATGGCGGAGACAGAGGCAGATCAAATAACGACTCATCTCGAGCGATTCTTGTCGTGCGACCTAGAAGAATTGACCGACGCTGAGCTGGCTCAATTTGTGCTGGATGGTGATGCCCTCGTTCAGCTGGTCAAGGCGAAACAGCGGGAATTGCTCGCGGAGTGGCCACGTCGTCGGCAGTAGCCGCGGCCACCCTGGAGGCCTATCAGCCAGACGAAAGCGCTCTTGGTCGAACAGGCGCCGGCACTGTCGGCCGGCGATTCAGCCAGGTGGTCCAGGCGTAGAAGCTGCTCGCCGATGCCGACGGATCGCGGAACCACGCCGGCGCGATGCCCAAAACGCCCGGGTGCATCTGGCACGCTGGATCAGATGGCCGGCACCTCCAGCCGTGAGCGCGGTCGCCGGCCTGGCGGAAAGGGAAGTGCCGGGCGTGGCGTGGACATCTCGGGCGGCGCATAGCGCGACCATGGTGACCCCGGCGTGCAGCAACCGGGGCAACGCGACGCCTATAACCTCAGAATTCAGAAGAACCGCGGCAGTTGAAGAACGGGGTCTTTATGGCCAAACAGCGTCAGCAGGCTGTGGATGCGGTCCATTCGCATCCGGTCGTGAAGCTTCTCGGTCTACGCGTAACAGATATCGGCTACGGAATCGCCACGGTCGAGTGTCCCGTACGTCCCGAAATTACGGTCGAGGGACACGTTGTGCAGGGCGCGATTGTTGGCGTGCTGGTCGACTATGCGGGCATTGTTGCTGCCATGTCCACTCTCGATGAGGGCGTGGGCGTCGTGACCGTCAGTTATTCGGTGACCAACGTCGCTCCAGCCATCGGGGAACGTCTCATCGCGGTCGGCCGAGCGGTCTCAGTCACTCGGAACCTCGGAACATCCCAGGTTGAAGTGCACGTTTGGACCGGAGACCGCTCCACGCTCGTAGCTATCGGGTCGACCACGGGCAGGGTTATCAGACCGAGTTGAAGCGGCTCGGCCGGACTGGGAAGAGTGTTGCCACTGGGTTCACATCAACTCGACTGAACTAGGCGGCCCCAGGTCCGAGCGGATGCGGCTTCCTGCCGACCGTGAAGAAAGTCAGGTGTTCGCAGGCCGACAGACGAGGACGCCGGTCTCGAGTGAGGTCGTCCATTGGCCGTCGCGGGCCAGCGCTTCGTCGAGCGCCGCTCGACATCGCGCCAACACCATTGTCCAGTTCGTGAACCCCCGCAGACCTGGTTCCACCAGGCTGCGCATGCTCTGCACGTAGGAGATCACGGGGCCAGCGCTGGTCACCACGATGTCGTCGACCAGCACATCCTCGCGCTCGACCACGAGATGTGGCGCCAGCACCTCCGGCGCCCGATCCAGCTGCATGCGACCGCCGGTGAGCGGCAGGCGGGTGCCGGTGGCCGATTCGACCAGTTGTCGCAACGCCAGCTGGTGGCCTGGACCGTTCAGCACCACGAGCACGTAACCGTCCGCCAGGCAGACCCGGGCGAGCTCGGCGGCCGCCCGCTCGGGATCGGGCACGTGGTACAGCATGTGTGCCGCCAGGACCAGGTCGAACACCCGGTCTATGGCCGGCAGCTGCTGCGCGTCGGCCACCATCGTGGGACCGTGCCGGCGGGCTTCGGCCGCCATCCCGAGCGAGAGGTCGACGCCACAGAGCGACCACTCGGGCCGACGCTGGGACAGCGTCCGCAGATACCAGCCCGGCCCGCAGCCGACGTCCAGAAAACGCCCCCGCTCACGCAGCTGCACATGGTCGAACACCCACTCCGGCAGGTCGACCTGCCGCCGGGCGAAGCGGTACAGCGCAGCCCGGTCACGCAGGCTGGCCGACGTGCGGTACGCCCCTCCCACCAGACGCGACCGCTCGGTGGAGGGGTCGCCTCGGGAGGAGGCGTTCGCTGGGTCGGCCACGACCTGCCCGCTCGTCAGTCCAGGAAGCCCAGGATGCGGTCGGCCAGCTCATCGGGGGCGTCGAGGTCCACCAGATGGGCCGCGCCATCGACCAGGACAGTCTGCACCGACCCGCTGATACCGGCCGAGAACAGCTCGGCATAGCTCGGAAGCAGCGCCTGATCGTCGGCGCCCCACACCACCAGCGTGGGGGCGGTGATCCGGTGCAGTCGCTTGCCCAGGCCCAGATCGCAGAGCGGCCAGAACATCCGGGCTCCGGCCACGACCGCCCGTTGCATCTCGATCGGCCACTCCACCGGGTCGGCCCCTTCGGGGGTGTCCAGTAGGGCGGTCACCCGGGACGGGTCGCTGGACATGAGCG
>JAXDQG010000593.1:0-3821 GCA_034667945.1 Acidimicrobiia bacterium
CACCCGACGCCGGCGCGGGCGAAGTCCTCGATCGCCTCATCACGTAGCCCGGAGGCGATCACGAGCATCACCACGGCGGCGATCACGCCGCCGAACAACAACACAAAGCCGAACAGCGCGGCGGTACCGCGTCCTCGTGAGCGTCGGGTTCGTGGAGCCATCAGAGTTCAGGAGTCGATCCCGAGCCGGTGGGCGACCCGATCGATCTGCTCGTCAGGTTGTACCACGGCGGCGCGCACGTAGCCGGTTCCGCCGGGGCCGTAGAACTCCCCCGGGCTCAACAGCGCTCCCGAATCGCGGACCAGGCGCTCGGTGAAGTCCCAGGCGTCGTCGACCGGGAACCACAGGTAGAAGCCACCCGCCGGCATCGGGATGTCGATGCCCGACCACTTGGCGAGCACCTCGCCCAGGCGGCCGAGCCGGCTGCGATAGCGCTGGCGCTGCAGCTCGACATGGGCGTCGTCGTCGAGCGCTGCCGCCCCCGCCGCCTGGGCGGGACCGGGCACCATCATCCCGACGTGCTTGCGCACCTCTTGCAGGTAGTGCACCAGCTCCTCGTCGCCGACGTAGAAACCGACCCGTCCGCCTGCGAAGTTCGACCGCTTGGACAGAGAGTGCACGGCCACGACACCGGACGTGCCCGAACTGAGGATGGTCCGACGGCGGCCCTGCCAGGTGAACTCCACGTAGCACTCGTCAGAGAACACCGGAACGTCATGGGCCCGACCCCAAGCCGCGGCACTGTCGAGATCGTCCAAGCCACCCGCCGGGTTGCCGGGGGTGTTGACCCACAGGCACAGCGCCCGCTGCGCGTCGGACTCCTGAATGGCAGACAGATCTATCCGCCACGACTCGTCGACCGGCACGGGCACGGCCCGACATCCAGCCAAGATGGCGCCCATCTCATAGGTCGGATAGGCGATCTCGGGATAGAGGACCGTGTCCCGGTCGGGCCGCCGCAGCCGCAACCATTGCGGCAGCGTCGCAACGAACTCCTTCGTGCCGACGCACGCGCCAACGCGTGCAGGGTCGACGGCCACATCCAGACGGCGCCCGAGCCAACGGGACACGGCCTGCCGCAGCTCGATCGTGCCGATGGACGGTGGGTAGCCTCGCTCGAGTCCAGAATGGGACAAGGCCTGGATGACGCCGGCAGGAGGCGGATCAACCGGTGTGCCGATCGACAGGTCAACGCTCCCACCGGGGTGCGCGTCCGCCACGGCCTTCAGGTCGTCGAGACGGTCGTAGGGATACGGCGGGGGCACGAAGCCCGCCTGAGGTGGGGAGCCGCTCACCTGGTCATCCTGCATCGTCGGACGCCTCGGCCACGAACTCACGGAGGCGGGCCTTCCCCGCCTCATCGAGACGCGCCCGCAAGCGATACCCGTGTTCGTCGGTCACCTCGACCAAGACCTCGCCTTCCCGGTGCGCAACCGCCAGGGCATCGCCTCGCTCGAAGGGGATGCGCAATTCGATTGGCGCGGTCAACCAGCGCAGGCGATTACCCATCGTGTCGAGCAGCTTGTCGACGCCCTCGCCGGTGGCGGCGGAGACGGCCACCGAGCCTTCGTGCCGACTCAGCAGGTCACCGACATGGCCCGGGCCGTCGACCTGATCGATCTTGTTGAAGACAACCAATTCGGGGACATCTTGCGCGCCGATCTCCTCCAGCACCTCGTGCACCGCGGCAATCTGCCCCGCAGGGTCGGCGGCGGCGCTGTCAACGACGTGCAGCAACAGATCTGCCTCGACCACGACATCGAGCGTCGTCTTGAAGGCTTCGACCAGCTGGTGAGGCAGCTTCTTGACGAACCCCACCGTGTCCGTGAGGAGCACTGTCTCGCCGCCCGGCAACTGCAGGCGTCGGGTCGTGGCGTCCAGGGTGGCAAAGAGGCGGTCTTCGACCAGCACACCTGCCGAGGTCAGGTGGTTCAGCAGCGTGGATTTGCCGGCGTTCGTATAGCCCACGATGGCCACTTGGGCGAAGCGCGACCTGGCACGCGACTTGCCCTGCACGGCGCGGTGACGCCGCACATCTGCCAGCTGATCTTCGAGCTTGTGGATCCTGCGGACGATGCGGCGACGGTCGACCTCCAGCTGGGTCTCACCGGGGCCTCTGGTGCCGATGCCCGCGCCCTGTTGGCTGAGAACCAGGCCACGACCGCGCAGGCGCGGCAGCCGATAGCGCAGCTGGGCCAGCTCGACCTGCGCCTTTCCTTCCGGGCTATGCGCGTTCTGGGCGAAGATGTCGAGAATGACCGCCGTCCGGTCGATCGCCGTGCGACCAAGTACCTTCTCGAGGTTCGATTGTTGGGCCGGCGACAGCTCGTCGTCGAACACCACGGTGTCCGAATCCAGATCCTCGGACATCATCCGTATCTCTTCGGCCTTGCCTCGTCCCACATAGGTCGCCGGGTCGGGCGATTGACGTCGCTGGACAACTCGACCTACCGCGTCGGCGCCCGCCGTATCCACCAGCTGCGCCAGTTCGTCCAACGACGCGTCGACGTCTTCAGGGCTGGTTGGCCCAGAGGCGACACCGACGAGCACGATGCGCTCCCGGAACGTTCGCTCGATGAGTCCGGCCGACTCACCGCCAAATTGCCCGAAGGCACCGCGGTGCGTCTCCTCGTCTCGTGGGATCCGTCGCGTCCGCCCCTCGTCCACATCCGGGGCGTCCTCATCCCCGCGTGTCTCGTTATCGGGGCGTCGGCGATCAACCATGGTTCACCTCATCCGCGAGCCTGCGCTCGCGACATTTGCCGTGTTTGCGTGAGCAGAGCCGACTTCATCGACGGAAACCGGCACCTCTATATCGGCGATGAACACCGCGGGACCGATGAGCGTGATCGTCGGACCCAGCAAGACCCGTACATCGCCGCCGGGAAGATGAACGACCACATCGTCGTCGACGAGACCCCACCGGCGTGCGACGTATGCGCCCGCGCACGCCCCCGTCCCGCAGGCTTCAGTGATGCCAGCTCCGCGCTCCCAGACGGTGAGGTCGATCTCGTTGGATCGGCCCGGAGTCGCGGCGATGAACTCCACATTCGCTCCCCCATCGACCTGCGCCTCGAGCTCGGCGCCAAAGCGAGCAAGGTCGACGGTACGTGGGTCGCGTGCCAACAGCACCAGGTGGGGGTTGCCCAGATCGACGGTTTCCACACGCACGCCCTCGGTCGCCAAGGCGCGGTCGAGCCCCCGGGGCGGCGGTCCCGGCCAGGCCGGACCAACTCCCGCCTGTCCCATTTCCACCTCCGCCAGGCAGACCTCGGAGTGGTCGGTCGAGCGGACCACCACCTGACGAGGTCCAGCGGCGGTGGCCACCCGAATCTCACCATCGGTCGCGCCGCGACTCCGAACGACCGCCTGGGCCAGGCAGCGGATGCCGTTGCCACTCATCTCCGCCGCGGAGCCGTCTGAGTTGAGCAAGACCATCTCCACATCGAAGGAGGGATCCGTGCTCGGCCGCCCAACGATCAGGCCATCTGCACCCACACCGCGGCGGCGGTCGCACAGGTGCCGCGCCAGCACAGGCGTCGGCTCGATGTCCGCCAAGGACACAAGAAAGTCGTTGCCCAGTCCGTGGTGCTTGCTCAGGTGCACGTTGCCCAGTCTCTCAGGAGGTGAGGAAGAGCGACCATTGGGTTTTCGTCAACCTCGAACCAGCGAATGCGCGGATCGCGACGGAACCAGCGCTCCTGGCGGCGGGCGAAGCGCTTGGTCCGGCGAACGGCTTCCTCCAACGCTTCCTCGAGCGAGCTCTGTCCGGCTATGTGGTTCAGCAGCTCTCGGTAGCCCAACGCCTGGCTCGCCGTCCG
>JAXDQG010000594.1:0-3343 GCA_034667945.1 Acidimicrobiia bacterium
CTCATGGTCCATGCGGTGGGTAACGAAAACCAGAAGCAATGGGCCGAGAAGATGATCACCGGCGAGATGCGACTGGCATTTGGTTTGACCGAGCCCGACCACGGCTCGGACGCCACGTGGCTCGAGACGACCGCATATCGCGACGGTGACGAATGGGTGATCAACGGCAAGAAGCGCTTCAACACCGGCCTCGACAAGGCCAGTCACGACATGATCTTCGCCCGGACATCGGGAAATCAGGGCGAGGCCAATGGCATCACTTGCTTCGTCGTCCCCACGGATACGCCCGGCTTCAACGTCGAATTCATGTGGTGGACGTTCAACATGCCGTCGGAGCACGCCGAGCTTTCGTTGGACAATGTTCGGGTTGCGGGGCCTGACTGCATCCTTGGCGGCGAGGGCAAGGGCCTCGAGATGGCCAACATGTTCGTGCACGAGAATCGCATCCGACAAGCGGCATCCGGCGTTGGTGCGGCGCAGTACTGCATCAATGAGTCGGTGAAGTACGCCAAGGAACGGATCGTGTTCGGGCGTCCGCTGTGGCGCAATCAGGCCATCCAATTCCCCTTGGCCGAAATGCAGACGCGTTGCGAGATGGTCCGCAATCTCGTCTACAAGACCGCTTGGCATCTCGACCGCAATCACCACATGGCGGTGTCGGATAAGGTCTCGATGGCCAACTATCAGGCCAACCGGCTGGTCTGCGAGGCGGCAGACCTGGCCATCCAGGTGCACGGCGGGATCGGCTACACCCGCCACAAGCAGTTCGAGCACATCTATCGCCACCACCGGCGCTATCGCATCACCGAGGGGTCGGAGGAGATCCAGATCCGCCGGGTGGCCCAGCGGCTCTTCGGCGTCGACGTCAAGCGGGCGTCCGAGGACGGCAACGGCGCTGCCGGTGGAGCCGGCTACCGCACTGATCCGGACGCGGTGGGCCGCCACTGAGGCCGCAGCGTCATCGTCGGCCAGGCCCAGCGACCGCGTGGGTCGGCGACCGCGTGGGTCGGCGACCGTGTGGGTGGCGACCGATGAGCGACCCTGCCCGACCGCCGGGAGATTCAGCCGGCGGCGTGCTGCCGAACCTGTCGAGGAAGGTAGATGGCTGTGTGGTCGATGTGGGCGGCGGGCTTGTCGTCCGCCCACACGACCACGTCGAGCTGCACGAAGCGATGGCCCTTGTGCTCGTACTCCCGGGTGACGGTGCCCCGGCAGCTGACCTTCGCCCCGTCGTGGATCAGCCCGTGCTGCGTCACGTTGCTGCCCACGTGGATCCATGGACCCAGGACCACGTTGCTGGCCAGGACGAAGTTGCCCAGACGCAGGACCCATCCGGGATGAGCGATGCCTTCGCGGGCGTAGACGTCCAGCTCCTCCCGCACATTGGTCAGGTAGGCGGCCAGGCGATCGGCGTGGAAGCCGACGTCGAGGCTGCCGAGCACCTGCCCGGTGACCAGCGACTCCGGTGAGGCGGGCGGTCGGCGCTCGGGCAGTGGCGCCCACGGATAGCGGGCAGGATCCGGCGAGGGCGCAGGCGAGTCGGGGCAGGCGGCGGTGCCCTCGGCGACCACGTCGCCCCCCGGATTGCGCAGCCGGCAAGCTCCGGACGCCTCGTCGAAGGAGACAGTGACCGTCTCGCCGTCGTACGTCGGCTTGGGGAAGCGGGCCTCGATGGTGCCGCGGGTCAACCAGTCGAGCCCCCATTTCGACACCGGACCCCAGGTCAGGTAGCCGTAGACGTCGACCCCGGGCACCAGGCCGCCGGAGAAGCCGAAGCGCTTGGCCACGTCGTCGTCGTGGATCTTGTTGTCAGATTCGGTGGCCGTATTGAAGGCGACGAGCTGTCGGCTGCGCATGGGCGGCACGCTACCCGGCCGGGTGGCTGGCGGGTTTGGGGGGTCCCCGGGCACGGGTCCCGTGGGCACGGTGACGAGCACCTTTGCGTGCTCCGTATAGCTTGACGCGGTGTTCGCCGACGTCAGCCACCTGATCGCCGACAATCGCCCGCGTCTGGCTTACGGCGTCGCCGCGGCGGACCTCGACGGTGACGGCCTGCCGGAGTTGATCGTGACCGGCTTCGGGTCCGCCAATGCTGTGCTCGACTGGCAGGACGGCCAGTTGGTCGACATTGCCGACGAGGTTCTCGCCGACGTCGGGCGCCGGGCCATCTCGGTGGCGGCGGCGGATGTCGACGGTGACGGCCTCGAGGAGCTGTACGTCCTCAACACCGACACCTTCGCCGGCCCCAAGCAGCTGGCTGACCGGCTGTTCGCCCGCGCCCCGGGGGGCGGGTGGCGAGACCTGTTCTCACTGGCGTCCAACACCGAGTGGGCCAACCTGATCGCCGGCCGCTCGGTGGCCGCACTCGATCGGTACGGCCGCGGTCGTTACGGCTTTCTGGTGGCCAACTACGGCGGACCGATGGCGCTGTTCGAGATCGAAGCCGCTGACGAGGATGCGGCGGTCGAAGGCCTGGTGAGGGACAGCGCCGCCGTGGCGGGGCTGGGCGGGATGGTCGCCGGCGGGCGTGGACTGGTGGTTGCACAGATCCTGCCGTCCAGTCGCGACAAGGGCCGGCTCGACGTCTTCGCCGTGAACGAACACACGCCGAACACCCTCTTCCGCAACGAGGGGGACGGGACGTTCGTGGACGTGGCACCGGCCTACGGCGTCGCCGACGCCGCGGAGCACGGTCGCGGCGTGGTGGCCTTCGACGCCAATGGCGACGAACTGCTCGATCTGGCCTGGGCCAACTGGGAGGGTCCCCATCGCCTTTGCCTGCAGTCCGAGTTGGGACTCTTCGGTGATGTGGCTCCGCCGGCGTTCGCCCGACCCAGCCGGGCCCGCTCGCTGCTGGCGGCCGACTTCGACAACGACGGGGTGCCGGAGCTGTTCCTCAACAACATCGGCGAGCCGAATCGGCTGTTCCACCGGCGGGCCGGCCGGTGGGAGGAGGTCAACCCCGGCGATTCGGCCGAGCCGGACGGCCTGGGCACCGGGGCGGTGGCTGCGGATATCGATGGTGACGGCGTGCTCGAGCTGCTCATCGCCCACGGCGAGGCCGGGCCTCAGCCGCTGGGCCTGTACAAGGTGATCGATGCCACCGCCCGACATTTCCTGCGGGTCGTGCCTCGCACTGCGGCCGGTGCACCGGCCCGGGGCGCGATGGTCACCGCCTGTCTGTCGGATGGACGCCGGTTGTTGACGCAGGTCGATGCCGGGAGCGGCTATCTCTGCCAGATGGAGGGCGTGGCACATTTCGGGCTCGGCGCCGACTCGGTTGATGTCGATCAGGTCGAGGTCGTCTGGCCCGGTGGCGCTCGGGCCACGATCGAGCAGCCCG
>JAXDQG010000595.1:0-4851 GCA_034667945.1 Acidimicrobiia bacterium
TGCAGTATCTGCTGGGGGCAGTGAGCGCATCGTTCGCCGCCGGACTGGTGGCCACGGACATCAGCGGCTCGTGGGCCTGCGGGCACGAAGGTGGTAGGCGTTTCCGAGGTGACCGCTCGATGCTGCGCCAGAACCGCTCGATGCTGCGCCAGAGCCGCTCGGTCGCCGATGGCATCGTGGCGGTTTCCGCCGGCCGGATGACCACCTATCGGACGCTGGCCGCTGCTGCCGTCGACGCAATCGTGGCGCAGCTCGACGAACGCACCAAACTGCGGGTCCGGCGTCGCAGCTGCACACGGCGGCTGCCGCTGCGGGGAGCGGTCGGCTGGTCGGACGTGCGCGACGGCACCGACCTCGGACGACGCTGGCCCGACACGATGCTGCAGCACCTGGCGGGCCGTTACGGCTCGGAGGCCCGCACGGTGCTGGCCATGGTGGAGCACGAGCCCGACCTGGGCCGGCCGCTGGTGGAAGGCCTCCAGTACCTGCGGGCCGAGGCTCTCTATGCGGTCCGCTACGAGATGGCCGGCTCGGTGGTGGATGTGCTCGAGCGCCGAACCCGGGCCCGACTGTTGGACCGGGAGGCCACTGCGCAGGCTGCGCTGGATTGTGCCGAGCTCATCGGCGCGGAGTTGGGCTGGGACGCCCACCGCCGAGCCGCCGAGGTATTCGGCGTGCTCGATGACATGGCTCGTGAACGTGCGGCACTGTCGTCGCCCACGGCCGAGGCCGACGCGAACTGACCGGGCGTTGGCCGCTGGCCCGGTGCTGCCCACTGGCCCGGTGCTGCCCGCTGGCCCGGTGTTGGGCCGCCCACGTCGGCCGGGTGGCATGATCCACTGCGATTGCACGGGCCAAATCGGCAGGAGGCAGGCCGTCCGCCATGGGGATTCTGGTCATCGACGTCGGGACGAGCGGGCTGCGAGCGGCGCTGGTGGAGCGTGACGGCACCCTCCGCCACGAGCGCCACCGGCGTCTCCCTCCGGATACACCCTTCCCAGGCTTGGTGGAGTTCGACGCCAATGTCCTCGCCGAGGTGGCGCTCGAATTGGCCCGGGCGGTGCTGGCCGACAGCGGGCCGGTCGAGGCAGTAGGCGTTACCAACCAGCGGGCCTCGACCATTCTCTGGGACGCGGCCACCGGCCGAGCGGTGGGACCGGCCTTGGGCTGGCAAGACCTTCGCACCGCCGGCGACTGCCTCACCCTCCAGGCCGACGGGCTGCGCCTGGCACCCAACCAGTCGGCCACCAAGCTGGCGCATCTGCTGGCCCTGGCCGCACAGGCCGGCGAAGTCCCCAGAGCGCAGTTGCGCTTCGGCACTGTCGACAGCTGGCTGGTCTGGCAGCTCAGCGGCGGTGCGGCCCATGTCACCGACCTGTCCAACGCCGGCGTCACCGGTCTGCTGCTCCTCGACGCCAGTGGCTGGGACGAGGCCGTGTTGCAGCAACTGGGCATCCCCGAATCCGTCCTACCCGACCTCGGCGATTCCGCCGGACACCTGGCCGAGGCGGCAGTCCTGCCCGGCAGCCCGCCCATCACCGCGATCCTCGGTGATCAGCAGGCGTCGCTGTTGGGCCAGGGTTGCGTGACGCCCGGGGCCGCCAAGATCACCTTCGGCACCGGTGGCATGCTCGACGTCTTCCTCGGTGACGAACGTCCGGCGGCCGAGACGCGAGGCCCGCAGGGCACCTTCCCGATAGTGGCACTGGGGCAGGGCGGCCGCCCGCACTGGGGTCTCGAGGCGATCATGCTGGCCGCGGGCTCGAACGTCGACTGGCTGCGAGAAGACCTGGGCCTCCTGCGCGAGGCTGCCGAGTCGGGGGCGTTGGCCGCCGAGGTCCCCGACGCGGACGGGGTCGTATTCGTGCCCCACCTCCTCGGCGAGGGCACGCCAGGTTGGGACCTCGGGGCTCGGGGCACGCTGCTGGGGCTCACCCGGGGTAGCGATCGCCGACACATCTGCCGAGCCGTGCTGGAGGGAGTGGCGCACGGAGCAGCCGACCTGGTGGAGGCGGCAGAAGCTGACGGAGCACGGACGCTGGCCACCCTGCGCATCGATGGGGGCATGACGGCCAACGCCCCCTTCGTGCAGGCAGTGGCGGACGCCACGGGGCGCCCGATCGAGGTCTCCCCACAGCGCGAGGCGACTGCGTTGGGTGCGGGGCTCCTGGCCGGTCTCGGCGCCGGCTGGTTCGGCGACTTGGCCGACCTTGGGCGGCTCTTCAGGCCGGCTGCAGTGGTGGAGCCGTCCGCGGACGACGGCCGGCGATCCGAGGCCAGGTCCCGCTGGCAGGAGGCGCGCCGGCGGGCTGCGGAGTGGTATCCGGAGCTCAGCGCCCTCACCTTCTAGGGGAGAGTCTCCGCGGCCGCGGAACGGCGGTCCCAAACTCGCCACGCCAGCATCACGGCGGCCGCATAGGCATAGCCGAGCAGAATGTCGATCACGTAGTGCTCGCCGGCTGCGACCAGCATGAAGCCCATGGCCAAGGGATAGAGAAACAGCAGCGGTCGGGCCCATGGGCGCACATGGCGGCAGAGGCAGAGGGCAACCAGAGCGGCCCAGCCGGCGTGCAGGGAGGGCAGGGCGGCGACCGGGTTGGCGAAGGCGGTGCCGTAGTCGACCAGAGCCGTCGACAGACGGAACCCTCGAGTGCGCAGAGCATCCACCAGGATGCGGTGCACAGGATCGATCAGGCCGTCGCGGGCGGCCATCCAGGGCGGCGCGGCCGGCACGAGCATGTAGGTGACCAGCCCAAGCGCGGTCAAGGACAGGAAACGCCGTCGAAACGCCACGAAGCCCGGCCGCCAGCGGACCCACAGCGCAGCCAACAGGACGAACGACACCACGAAATGCGACAGATAGAGAACGGTCATGACCGCCTCCCACCAGCGCAGGTGCCCATCGAACGGGGCAAGGCGCTCCTGCAGCCACAGGGTGGGGAGGCGGCCACCGCAGAGCCAGGACTCCAGCCGTACCAGCGATTCACGCTGGACCGGCATACCAAGCGTGTCGGCCAGGCCTCGGGTGAGGTCGTAGGCCGCCAGCATCAGGCCCAGCGGCACCCAGTCCCGCAGCACGGAGGTCAGGCCACGAGCCCCTCTGCCCACCTCGCAGATGGCCAAGGCGCCGATCAGCCAGAGGAGGAAGCGGGTGCGGTCGATGGGCAGGCCGTAGCGCACCGAGGTGAAGACGAGGGCGCCGGCGTAGAGGACGGCGGCGCAAGCCCGCCGCCGCGGCCCCAGCCGACGTTGCCGGGCCGGCCCCCGGCCTGCACGCCTTTGCGCCGCCGCTGTGGTCGCCGTCGCAGGATCATTCGGTCGGACGGCGAGGTCGATGGCGGGGTGCTCCGGGCGAGAATCGGTGGGCGGTCAATCTACCGTTTGCCGGCGGAGTGTGCCATCGGTCACGTGTCCTACCAGCGCCGGGGAGTGCCCCGAGCGGGCGGGTATTCTGGCGGTGCGACGGTGAGTCGGCCGGGTGACCGCGGTGTTCGCTGCCCGCTCCGGCGGGCGTTCGGACATCGAGGAAGGTCGGGGCTCCGCAGGGCAGGGTGCTGGCTAACGGCCAGTCGGGGCGACCCGCAGGAAAGTGCCACAGAGAACAGACCGCCGCCGCTCTGGGTTCTGCCCGGTAGCGGCGGCAAGGGTGAAACGGTGCGGTAAGAGCGCACCAGCGCCCGGGGTGACCCGGGCGGCTCGGTAAACCCCACCCGGAGCAAGGCCGAACAGGGGACGGGCGGCCCGCCCACATGTCCCCAGGTGAGCCGCTCAGATGGATGGTCACCCATCGGGATCCCGGAAACGGGCCCGTGGACAGAACCCCGCCTACAGGCCGACTCACCGTCTCGCCACCCTCTGACCTGCGGTTTTGTCCCTCAGGTCGCCAAAATGGTCACGGTTTGGTCACGTCTCGTCAGCGGCCCGCCGAGCACGCGGTCGACAGCGAGCCGGGCGTCCTCCGAATCGGGCCACAGGTGCCCGTACTCGAGCGTCTCCGTCGCCGACTTGTGCCCGAGCCGCGACTGGACGACCTTCACGCTGGCGCCGTCGTGGATCAAAAGTGACGCGTAGTAGTGGCGAAGCTCGTGCCACGCCGCCTCGCTGGCGACACCGGCCCGGCGAGCGATCCGCTGCCAAATCTCGCCGGCCCGGTTGCGTCGCACGGGCGTGCCCGCCTCCGTGGAGAACACGAGCCCATCGGGACCGGCACCGAACACCCGCAGATGCTCGCTCAGCGCCCTTAGTACCGTCTCCGGCAGCGGCGGCACGCGGTTGCTCATCCGTCTTCATCGGCCCGAGGTACGGCGCCTTTCCGATCAGGGTGATGAGCTGTCGGTCGATCCGGGCGACCTTCCGCAGGAAGTCGATCCGATCGACCCGCGAGCCCGAACAGTTCACCCTGCCTCAGACCCGTGCCGGCAGCGGTGATCACCGCGGCTCGTACCGGGGAGGCGCGCAGTCCACGAGCTCCACGGCCGACTCGGTCCTGATCGGGTTGACGCGCCCTCCGCCTTTCTGGGGAAGCGCGATGTTGCGGCACGGTGAGCGGGCGATGAGTTGGTCGTCGACGGCGGCCTTAAAAATGAAAGCTCCGTGGCGGTAGATGACTTCCGCCGTGGCCGGGGCTAGAGCCGTGGAAGCTTGGCCACCAGGGCGCGCACTTCGCTGTTTTTCACGGCGGCGATTGGGCGACTCGCGAGCACTGGAAAGACGTGTTGGCGCAGCCGGGACTCGACACCCTGCGCCGTGCTGTCCCGATGCGGCTGCTGGGCCAGCCACTCGCTCGCATGAGCGCCGAAGGTGGCCATCCCGGCCGCCGGGTCAACCCACTCGCCCCGCGAGATGCTGGCG
>JAXDQG010000596.1:0-9449 GCA_034667945.1 Acidimicrobiia bacterium
GAAGAAGAAAGCCCTCGGGTTGAACGCTGCCCGGCTGTACGGCCTCGACGTTCCCGCCGACTGCCAGCTGCGCTTTGCGGACACGGCGACAGGCGAGCCGCTGCTGGCCCCCGACTCGGTATGACGAGGCCGGTCACCCAGGGCGGCGCAGCCGTGCGGGACGCCGTCATTGAAGCGCTCGGCCGCGTGCTCGACCCCGAGCTCGACGAGCCGATCACCGACCTCGGCTTCGTCACCGCCTGTGACATCGGGGCAAGCGGCGGCGTACGCGTCCGCCTTCGCTTGCCGACCTACTTCTGCGCTCCGAACTTCGTCTTCCTCATGGTTGCCGATGCTCGGGATGCGGTGATGGGTGTGCCGGGTGTGAGCGAGGTCGAGGTGGTGGTCGAGGATCATTTCGCCGCCGACGACATCAACGCTGGTGTGGCCGAGGGCCGTGGCTTCGTTGACACGTTCGGCCATCTGGCGGCCTCCGAACTCGATCAGCTGCGGGCGGATTTCCTGCGCAAGGCGGTGTTGGTGGCGACCCACCGGGCCTGCCAACCGCTGCTCGACGCGGGCTGCTCGGTGGGGGAGTTGGCGGCAAAGCGGCTTGGTGAGGCGCACAGGGGCGCTGAAGCAGAACGCCTGCGAGACCGCAGGATGCAGCTCGGGCTACCGGCCGGAGCCAATTCGCCCCTGGTGGTCGATCCGGTAACCGGCGACCCGATCAGCGGCGAGGCCATGGGTCGCCACCTGGGCAGGGCCCGGCTCACCCGGGTGAGCGTCGAGGCCAACGGCGAGATCTGTCGGAACCTGTTGCGGGATCGGTACGGCGAGACCTTGGTGAGCATCGGTCGCCGGCGCATATCGGCGACTGGTGACACCGGGTGCGTGGCCGTCGCCGGCGGCCATAGCGAGAACTAGCTATTGGCGGCGCGCCGTCGCAACCGGGGTTCGGCGGCGAAAGGCCAACTCAGGTCATGACGGCTTCGGTCTCCGTACATACGGTATGTCCGTCATCAGATCTGGTGGGAGTGAGGCGGGTCCATGCGTTCGGTCGTGGAGTCGCGCAAGCCCCGAGATCTGTCCAACGACCCGACGCCATGCGGAGGACTGATGCACATCACCAAGAACGACATCCCAGCCAAGATCAACGTGCCTGGGGCCGTTGCACGACAGGTCACGGACTTCGGTGATCCGTCGGGCTACGCGTCCCTCTCGGCCGAATATTTCTCGCTGGGAGCGGGCACCGACATTGCGCCGCTGCTGAAGGGGCTCCACGACGACGCCTGCCACGCTCCGCATTGGGGATTCATCTTGTCCGGTGAAGTGGTGGTCTCCTACACGAATGGGTCGCAGGAGACGTGCGTCGGTGAGGACCTGTTCTTCTGGCCGCCGGGACACAGCGTGCGGGTCGTTCGCGACGCCGAGGTGATCCTCTTCAGCCCGCAAAAGGAACACACCGAGGTCATGGATCACATGATTGCGGTCATGGGCGGCTGACGGCTCGAGTCCGGACGGTCTGACCGCTGAGCGAGCCGGGCACTATGCGGGACCATCGGCATCAACTGACGGCGAAAAGGCCCTCTCCCGGCTGCGGGAGGGGGCCTTCTTTCGCATCGTCCGCGACACACCCGTATCGGCCGGGCGCCGGCCGATACGGGGCGCCCGGCCTGTGAGCTGACTGTCAGACCTTCTGGCGCTCCTCGGCCAGCAGAGTGGCCAATTCGGCCTCAACCGCGGACTCGCCCTCGATGTGGACCTTCGGCAGCAGCCGGTCGAGCCAGCGGGGCATCCACCAGTTGGCGTTGCCCAACAGCTCCATGGTCGCCGGCACGAGCACCATCCGGACGACGGTGGCGTCGATCAGCACGGCGGCCGTCAGGCCGAGACCGATCTGCTTGATGAACACGTTGGGGTCGAAGATGAACACCCCGAAGACGAACACCATGATCGCCGCAGCTGCCGTGATGACCCGGGCGGTGGCCGCCAGGCCGTCGGCCACGGCGACTCGATTGTTGCCGGTGTGGAGGTATTCCTCACGGATCCGGCTGAGCAGGAACACCTCGTAGTCCATCGACAAGCCGAAGAGGATGGCGAAGTTGATCATCGGAATGAACGCCGGCACCGGCGTCTCCGGTACGCCCAACAGGTCACCGAACCAGTTGCCCTGCACGGCGTACGACATGACGCCGTAGGCCGCGGCGATCGACAACAGGTTCATCACACCAGCCTTGAGGGCTACGAGCGGCGAGCGGAACACCATCGTCAGGAGGAGGAACGACAGGAACACGACCGCACCGATGAACAGCGGCAGCCGATCGCTGATGTAGCGGCTCTGGTCGATGGAGATGGCGGTGAAGCCGCCGACCAGCACCTGCCCACCGCTGCTGTCGAGCGCGCTGGGCAGGGCGGAGGCACGAAGCCGATGCACGAGGTCATCAGTGGCCTTGTCCTGCGGCTTCGTGGTGGGGAAGACGGTGACGATGGCGGTATCGCCGGCGGGATTCATCGTCGCCGGCGTCACGAAGGCGACGCCCTCCGTGGCCTTGACCGTATCGCTGAGCCTGGCCAAGGTGCCGTTCTTGTCGGACGCGCCGCGGAGGTCCGCAACCAGCAGGAGAGGTCCGTTGAAGCCGGGGCCGAAGCCGGTGGTCAAGAGGTCGTAGGCCTGCCGCGAGGTGGCCGATTTCTGGTTGTTGCCGTCATCGGGGAAGCCCAACCTCAGGGAGAACAGCGGCAAGGTGGTCACCAACAGCACGAGGGCTGCCCCGATGAACGCCACCCACGGCCGCCGCTGCACCACCCGGCTCCAGCGATACCAGAAGGCCCGTTCGCCCTGATGCGACGGCCGGCCGGAGAACGGCACCCGCATCCGGTCGATGTTCTTGCCGACAAACCCCAACATCGCTGGCAGCAGCGTCAGAGAGGCCGCCAGCACCGCCAGCACTGCGAGTACGGACGACCCGGCGACACCGTGCAGATAGGACAGGCCCATCGTCAGCATGCCGAGTAGGGAGATCACCACGGTGGCGCCGGCGAACATGACGGCCCGCCCCGCGGTGCCCATCGCAGTGATGACCGATTCGTGGGGCGACAACCCCCGCTGCAGCGACTGCCGGTACCGACTGACGATGAACAGGGCGTAGTCGATTCCCGTGCCGAGACCGATCATGAGCGCCACAGTCGCGGCCCAGTCCGGCGTCTCGATCATGCGGGAGGCGACGCCGCCGAGCACCGACCCGATGCCGAGCCCGAACAGCGCCGTTAGGATCGGCAGGCCCATCGCCAGCACCGACCCAAACGCGAGGAGCAGCACGAAGGCCGCGAAGATCAGACCGATGAACTCCGACCCCGGGGCCACTTCGCCGATGAAGGTGCTGATCTCGACCTGGAGGCCGCCCGGCTTGTGGCCGGGGTCGATGGCGTCGATGAACTTCTTCTGGAACTTGGCGTCCTCGTTGGCCAACTGATCGAACGGCTCGTCGAAGTGCACCTCGGCGTAGGCGATCCGCCCATCCTGCGAGATCTGCGAGGCGCCATCCGCCGCATATGGGCTGTCCACCCCGCTGACGTGCGGTTGGCCAGACGCCGTCGCCATGACCGCCTCGACCTGCTGGCGGATTCCCGCATCGCGGATGTTTCCGGCGAACACCACCTTGACGGAGTCACCCTTGCGGGCCGGGAAGCGTTGGCCGAGCAGGTCATAGGCCTTGGTCGACTCGGCTCCGGGTGTCTGATAGCTCGCTCGATGCTCCGCGGGCAGCGCGCTGCCGATGGCGAAAACCACGATCAGCGTCACGACCCACCCCGCCAGCACCAGCCGTCTGCGTCGGTAGCAGAAATCCGCGAGTCGAATCACGTAGCCCTCTCCCCGTCCGTGCGAGAACCGATACTGCTTACATCCTTGTCGCGTCGTGGACGACCTTCTCTCGCGTCGTTCAAGACGTTCTTCTCGCGTCGTTCACGACCGCGTGATCGACGATCATGCAGACAGCGCAGGCAATCCAGACTCATCGCAGTTCGAGAAAATTCTGCGCCGTTCCTGCCGGGGGCCAACGCGGGGAGGTGCTCCTCGCCCGGAGGTTCTGCTGAAGCGTCAAGGCCAGCCTTTCGGTGCGCCGCATTGCCGAGCGGGCTCTGTCTCTCGAGCCAGTCCTTTGGCCGTGGGCCCTATGGCTCCGGCGCGGCGCAAACGTGCAAGGCCCGGACCCCCGCGGTTGGGTGAGGTCCGCACGATGCCGACATTGGGGTCGACAACTTCGCCAATCTCAGATGCCGGCGGCGTCACGGCCGCGGGCCCTCCGTCGAGTCGCTTTCTGACAGCTGGGTAGGAGTGCTGGGATTGCCTTGCGCCGTGAGCGCTACTCGTCCGACGCGGCTATTGGGCGGAATCACCCATGACGTCTGGATGGCATTGTTGGCCCGGCGTCCTTCACAGTGTTCTCTCGTAGAGTGGGGACGCTATGACCGTACGTCGGACCAGCGAGGCGCTCGAAGCTCGCATCCTGGACTACTTGTGGGAACAGGGGAAGGCCTGTACCCCTGCGGCGGTGCGGGACGGGTTGGGGCTCGACGTCGCCTACTCGACGGTCATGACGATCCTCGTGCGGCTGTGGCAGAACGACATGCTCAGCCGCCAGCACGTCGGGCGGGCCTTCGCCTATCAGCCGGTCATCACCCGAGCTGACTACGCCTCGCGCCGATTGGCGGCGACCCTCTCGGTGAGCCACGAGCGTGCAGCGGCCCTCATGCACTTCGTGGACACGCTCTCCGAGGAGGATGTGGCGCTGCTCCGACACCTCCTCGACCAACCTCGTCGCTGATCGCGCTGCCGTCAGGGCGCATGTTTGGACGCTCTGCGCTTCCGATGTGCCGGGGCGGCGGGGTGAGATGCATGGCGACTTCTGCGGCTCGAACGGTTCGGGGCCCGGCGCGGAGTCCTTGACCGACCGAAACCCTGCTCCTACGCTCCCCGGACGGGTCCGCGAATGCTCGATGAGCAGCTTCGCGCGGTACGTGTCCTGCGCGAAATTCCGGCCCGTGCACGGGGGGGATAAAAATGAAGAAGCTCTGGGCCGCTGGTGCGGTTCTGCTTGGCATGGCGCTGATCGCAGCCGCCTGCGGCAGTAGCTCCAACTCATCCAGTTCGGGAAATCTGATCGACAAGAGCGTGGAATCCGCGGTCAAAGGCGGCGCTTCAACGCCGACTTCGCAGGCCGTCAAGCAGGAACCGACCACTATGGATGAGTGGGAGGCCCTGTGGAAGACAGAACGTGAAGCCATCGTTGCCAAGATCAAACAGAACAAGTGGGGCCTTCAGTCGGACGGTAAGACCGTGCTCGGACCTGACGGCTTCAAGGCGGATCTGAGCAAGTGCCCCGCAGGCTGGAACAGCACCGAGGGTTTGACCGACACCGAGATCAAATTCGGGGCGACCGCGCCCTCATCGGGTACCGCGGCCACGGGCGTCTACATCAATCAGGCGATGACCGCCATCCTCGATTACTACTCGGACAAGGGCCTCTTCACTGACTCGCTCGGGAAGAAGCGCCGGGTGAATCAGATCATCAGGGATGACGGCTACGACCCCACCCGTACGGTGCCACTGATGGACGAATTGATCGACTCAGTGAAGGTCTTCGAGGTGCAGTCGCAGGGTTCGCCCAGCACCTTCAAGACCTACGAAAAGCTGAACCAGCGGTGCATCCCCGACTTTTTCAACACCACCGGCCATCCGGCCTGGGGTGACCCGGTGAACCACCCGTGGACCATCGGCTTCCTCTTCCCCTACAACATCGAGGCCCTCATCTGGGGCGATCTCATCAGCCAGCACCTCTCGGAGTTCCCCACCGGCAAGATGACCGTGGCCGCGCTGGTGATGAACAACGACTTCGGCAAGGTCTACGACCAGTCCTTCAAGGCGTATCTCGCCCAGTCGCCGAACAAGGACAAGATCACCTACGTCACCGAACTCTTCGAGCCGCAGGCGGCCACGGTGACGAACGAGATGACCACCCTGGCCTCGAAGAAGCCTGACGCCTTCATCGCGATGCTGACCGGCACTCCGTGCGCACAGTCGATTACGGAGGCAGCCCAGAACGGCATGAACAAGACGACCAAGTACAAGTACCAGTCGATCGGATGCAAGAGCAATACCTATGTCGGCAAGGCGGCGGTCGGTGATGCGTCCGACGGGTGGTATGTGGTGGGCGGCGGCTTCCGCGATCTTGCCTCCTCGTCAGAGGACAACAACGCCTACGGCAAGTGGGCCCGTGAGCTGCTGGCGTCGAGAGGCATGGATTACAAGGCCTCCGGTTACTACGGCTGGGGGTTGGCGAACGGCTGGAGCCGGGCCCAGGTGCTGGCGGTCGCAGGGATGTTGGACGGCGGCCTGAATCGGGTCAACTATCTGACGGCGATGCGCGCGATGGACATGACACCCGCCGCCTTCTTCAGTGGCATCAGGCTGACGACGAGCGGCAACAGGGATGCGTATTGGGTCGAGGGGTCGGAGGTCGCCCGCTACGACTCGTCACTGCAGCAGTTCGTGCAGCAAGGCGCCATCATCGACCTGTCCGGCAAGAGCAAGCCCTGCGCTTGGAACGTATCCGTCTCCGCGTGTGAGTAAATGTGGATGAGTACCGTCAGCCGGTCGCGACGTCCGGTTGCGGTGCCGAGGGGGTGAAGCGCCGGGTCGGCCGGGGGAAGCCGAAGGCCGTGCCGTCCGTGTGCACGACCCGGTCTTCCCATGGCAATCGGTAGCGGCCAGCAGCCAGGTCGGTCATGTAGGTATACGGGCAGTCTTGCGCCCCGCCGTCCACTGCCACATAGCCTCGATGACCAAGCTGGTAGGGGTTGTTCTCCACCGACCAGTGGACGCGGGCTTCGCGCACAAGGTCCGGCCGGACCTCGGCGGTGATGACCTCGTTGGGCCGGTTGCCTCCGCTGGCGATTGGCACGCCATCGATCCCCACCACCATCCCGTCGCCCATCGAGTCGAACGTGCCGTCGCTACCGCAGAGGCATACCGAAGCCGTCACCATCAGGTTGCAGAAGGCGTTGGCCTGATTGGTGATCTGCCAGGCATGGCGGATGGGAGCGGTGTAGCCGGCGGTTCGGATCATGACCTCGGCGCCTTTGTAGGCGCACTCCCGCGCCATCTCCGGGAACATGCCGTCGTGACAGATGATGAGGCCCAGACGACTGCCATTCGGCCCGTCGCACACGGGGATGCCCAGATCACCGGGTTCCCACGGTTCGACAGGGACCCAGGGGTGGAGCTTGCGGTAATAGAGCTGGATCTCGCCGCCGTCATCCACGATGATCCCCGAGTTGTACGGGTTGCCGTGGGGGTTGCGCTCCATGATGGAGAAGCAGCCCCAGATGCAGTGCTCTGCGCAGGCTCGCCTGAATGCGGAGACCTCCGGCCCGTCGAGATCGCACATGATGGCGTCGTCCGTGGACATCGTCAGGCCGTGGAGCGAATACTCCGGAAAGACCACGAGGTCCATGGCCGGGTTCGACCGTCTGGCCTTGGCGACGGTGTCGCAGATGCGTCGGGTCTGCTGCTCGAGCTGTGAAGGCGTCTCGACCCAGGGGTTCTGCAGCTGGACCAGGCCGAGCACCAGGCCGTGCGGCGACTTGTTGAGCCCACCCAGTCCGCTCATCGCGTGTACCCCTGTTGTTCTTGGCGCGCCTTCCGCCGAGCTGGCGCCGCCCTTGCCGGGACGTGTCGGAGCGGGACCTTAGGTGGCGTTTGTTTCTGGTCGGTTCCGGTGACCTTGACCGAACCTGATCCGGTGCTGCCCGGAGTGCGCTATCCCATCGGCGGCGGGGCGTCCTGGAGAGTTTCACTCTTTGCAGCGGTTCGCCGCCATTTCGTCACCAGATGCGTCGACCTGGTGCGGCGAATTTCGCTGTCGGTCCCGTCGAATCGATATCGAATCGACGGTCGAGGGGCGAAAAGGAGAATGCCCGACCTGATTCAACAAATATTTTTTACAGATTCTAGGTCACGTCAAGGAAGGTGAAGGCACGCTGGGCCGGCCGGACCGCCTTGGCTCAGCGGTAGCGCAGCTCGGTGGTGACCATCGAGACGAGTGACCCAACATCGAGGAATGCTGCCTGGTCGTCGATAACGGCCTGCAACTCGCTGGTGCCGGGGGTGGACCGCATCGAATCGAAGGTGTCGAACCACACCACCGTTACGCCGTCGGCCTCAGGCTCACGCCCGGCTTGATAGATCCCATCCGTCGTCACGCACTGGACGTAGCGGACCAGGCCCGGAAGCTCGAGCGCGAGCGGTGCGTGTACCTCCCACCAATGGCGACGGAAGGCGTCGACGGCGAGGTCCGGGCGCCGACGCACGAAGGAGAACTGCTTGACCGTCCCTTCCGGCGGCGTCCGATCGACCACCTGCCGTTCCTGGGTGATGGCCACGTGCCGTGGGGGCACGGCCATGAACTTCGGCTCGTCGTCGAGCACCGCGGCGTACTGGGCCGACGCGGCCACCGCTCTGGTGGCCGCGAGATCGTCGAACCAGGTCTCCGCCACGCCATCAAAGGCCGGCTCCCGCCCCCTCGCGTACGAGGAAGGATGCGCTGGGTTCTGGACGTAGCGCCGCAAGCCGGGTAACTCGAGCGCCAGCTCGGCATGAGGACCCTGCCAGTGCGCGAGGAAGTCGGTGACGGCAAGGTCAGCTCCGCGCTTGAACCAGGTGAGGACCTTGATCATGGGCGGACCTTAGGGTTCCCAACCCGCGGTGCCCAACCCTGCCCGCCGACGAACTGGCCACAGATCGAAGAACCTCAGCCAAGGGACGTATGGTGAGCGCGAAAAGGATCAGATGGAGCGGCCATCATTGCCCAACATGGTGCTCGGCCGCGTTTCCGTAAAGTCGGCTCCTCGCTCGAAGTCCTGCCGTCGTAGAACCTTGTCGAGAGGTGCGGCGAGCGTATTTCTGCCCACGCCGGTGAGAGACTCGCGTGCCCGTAGGCTGCAAGAGACGCTGCGCTCACGCTTTTCAACCTTCGAAATTGCGCTCGCGACAGCTGGCGTCAGTATGGCACGCTGTTCCGAGCGTTCAACGAGTAGCTGTTGGACTTGCGTCCAGCTGGTGGGCGCCTATCAGCCCGTGACCACCATCAGTCCCGACAGGAGTGTGTCGACCAAAGCTTCCAGCCGCTCGCGCTGAGGACATTCGCCCCAGACAAGAGCCCTGTACCAAAGCGGGCTGACGATCAGATCCACGACCAGCTCATGGTCGAGGCCCGGTCGCAGCTCACCCCGTGCATCGGCCCTACCAAGGAGCTCGGCGATCTCGGCCCGACGAAGCGACACATAACCCTGGCGCAACGCTTCGGCCAGCTCGGGGTTGTGACGCATACCAGCTACCAGGCTGAGGATTGCCTGGCCGATCGGTGTCGTCAGGTTCGTGCAGATCGCCTGCATGTGCGCCAGGAGGT
>JAXDQG010000597.1:0-7984 GCA_034667945.1 Acidimicrobiia bacterium
CAACCGACAGCGCGCTCACCGGCGCATCGGCGGGTACGGCCAGGCCGTAACGAGAAACCAGCTGCTCGACACGGTCGCGCCCGGCATGCGTACCCGGCAACCAGCGTCCCTCGGGACGGGCAAGCACCAGGTTCTCGCCCGCAGTCAGGGTAGGGACGAGCGTGAAGTGCTTCTGAACCAGGGCCACGCCGAGGGATCTGAGGTGGCGGGGCTCGAAACGGTCGATGACCGTGCCCTGCACCTCGACGGTGCCGCCATCCGGCCGGTCGAGGCCGGCCAGGATGCGGACCAGGGTGGTCTTGCCGGCGCCGTTCTCGCCCAGCAGGGCGTGGATCTCACCTCGCCGTATCTCGACCTCGACGCCGTCGAGGGCCAGCGTTCCGCCGAACCGGCGGCTGATGCCGCTGGCCCTTATGGCGGCCATGCTGGGCGCCATGGTTGCGGCCGCCGCTTCCGGCGGTGACGGGTCCAGGCTCAGGCTCACCGATGAAGGGGTACGCACGTGCGCCGGCTCACGGCTTGTCCTTGTAGGGAACCTGGAAAGAGCCGGCGTTGATAGCGGCCAGTTTGGACTCGTAGGCCTTCTGCACATCGGCGGGGATCTTCGACGTCCAGGCCGGATTGATGGCGATATCCATGCCGCCGTCTTTCAAGTCGACCTCGTAATAGCGGGCCGGATTCACCTTGCCTGCAGCCACATCGGTCACCATCTGCTGGAAGATCTTGTCGAGTTTCCAGACCGTCGAAGCAAGCACGACATTGCCGAGCGACGACATGTCGCCCACGTAACCCATGGCGACGCCGCCCTTCTCCTTGGCCGCTTCGATCTGACCGAAGGGGGGACCCTGGCCGCAACCGACGTACATCTTCGCCCCGCCGGACGCCTGCCCAAGGGCGGCTTCCTTGGCCTTCTGCACGTCGTACCAGTCGCCCACCGCGATGTAACTGCCGGTCGTCGAGGGGTCGATGACCTTCGCCCCCTCCAGGAAGGCCTGGTACATGGACTGGCACACCGGAATATCGAAGCCCCCGGCACCAGCCACCTTCGCGCCCTTCTGTACGCCGGCCGCCAAGATGCCCTGGAGGTATGACGCCTGATAGAACGGCTGGGCGTAGTCCGAGACGTTGTTCGCAACGTCGCCAAATCCGCCCGCATACGCAAACATAATCTTCGGATAATCCTTGGCGACCTTCTTCACGTCATCGCCGTAGTTGAACGAATGAGCGATGATAGGGTTGAAGCCTTTATCTGCAAAAGCGCGAAGCGCTCGCTCGGCGTCGGCTCCCGGCTGGACATTCTCTTGCAGCGCGACGTCGCTGACCAGACCCTCGGCTTTCAGCTTGTTGGCGCCGTTGAGCGCCGCCTCACCCCAAGAGCCGTCCTTCCACTCCGCCGAGTAGACGATGGCAAGCTTCGGCTTGGCCGTACCCGTGGCGGACGTGCCCGACGACGATCCGGCCGCAACGGTGGTCGAGGCCGAGCTGCTCGACTTCGAACTGCTTCCGCAGGCCGCCGCCACCAGCGCCACGCCGGCGACCAGTGCGACCAGGCGTCGCCGCTGGCGACAGGTGGCCGGTAGGTGCCCTCTGGTCATGCTGCGATCCCCGTCCTCTCTGGCGCCCGGCTGGGAGCCGGTTCGTCACGCGGCAGCAAGCTAGAAGTGGGCCATGACAGGCCGATGAGTGGCGTGTGAACGGAGGATGACCGATTTCTACGACAAATCTGATGGGCCGGGATGTCCAGCCGTGCCCGCTGACGAAGACGTCCGCACGTTGACCAGCAGCACCCTCGCTCCGCCGTTGTCCGGCACGTGCCAGCGGTGGGGCAGGCGGGCCGGATAGTGCAGCACGTCACCAGCCGTGAGGTGCTCCATGCGGTCCGTTCCGAGCTCGACCGCCAGCGCGCCGTGCAGCACGACGACCAGGTCTTCGCCGTCGTGCTCGAACCACGACCCGAGGTGCTGGCCGGGAAGGACGTCGAATTCGTGGACCTCGAGCAGTTGGTTGCGCCCACCGAGGAGGAAGCGTGAGGCAGCTGCGTCGGGCGTGTCATCGACCGGGGTGGACACGCCCTGACCAGCCCGGACCATGGTGATCTCGGTTGGCTGCGGGGGCAGCAGGTCGTTGGCGCCGACGCCAAGCGCAGCCGCCAGCCGATACAGCGTGGTGATGGACGGCAGGGACCGGCCGGCCTCCAGGTTCGAGAGGAAGGGCTGCGACATCCCGGCCTTGACCGCCAACTCGCCAACCGCCAGACCGGCACGCCGACGCGCCGACGAAATGGCTGCGCCCACCGCGCTCGGCGATGGCGAAGGAGTCGGCTCGGTCATCTCCTCAGTGTGCCTCGCGCGGCGGTACGGAACGACACGTCGAACCGGTCTCTATTCGCAGAGCGAATGAGCGTGGCCCTCGTTCACGGCCACGAAACATGGGGAACACCCCGGCGAAATCGTGCGCTGGCACGCTGCAGCCGCGTGACCGCCGACCGCCACTCACCCTTGCACACGCCCGATGCCAGCTTGTCGGCCGGGCTCGACGTGATCGATCTCGAGCCGCTGCGCCTCGGGGGCGACCATCATGAGCTGGCCTCGGCAATCGATCGCGCCTCTCGCAGCCTGGGCTTCTTCGTCGTGGTCGGTCACGGTGTGCCGGGACGGGTGCGGGAGGCTGCCTTCGACGCGGCTCGCCGGTTCTTCGCCCAGCCCCGCGACGAAAAGCTGCGTGTCGACATCGCCCGCTCACCACACCACCGCGGCTACGTGGCTCTGGCGAGCGAAGCCCTCGAAGACGGAGTCCCCGGCGATCTCAAAGAGTGCTTCGACACGGGCGGGGAGCTGGCGGACGACCATCCCGAGGTCCGGGCGGGCACTCCGCTGTACGGGTCGAACCTCTGGCCCGACCTGCCGGGCTTTCGTGAGGCCGTGGAGGCGTATCACCTCGCGGCCCTCGACGCCGCCCATCTCGTGTTGCGGGGAATGGCCTTGGCGCTCGATCTCGAGGAGCACCATATCACTGCGTCGATGCACGACCCGTTGTGCAATCTGCGGCTGCTTCATTACCCGCCTACCGACGAGGCACCGCCCGGACCAGATCAACCCGGCTGCGGCGCCCATACCGATTACGGGTCCGTCACGCTCTTGGCCACCGACGATGTAGCCGGCCTGCAGGTCCAAGGCCGCGACGGCCGGTGGCGTGATGTCTCGGTCGAGGCCGGCCAGTTGGTGGTGAACCTCGGCGACATGTTGGCTCGATGGACGAACGATCGGTACGTGTCCACCCCGCACCGGGTGATCAGTCCCCGCAGCCGGCACCGCTACTCGATCCCGTTCTTCGTGAATCCGAACTTCCATACCCCGATCTCGTGCCTGCCGTCGTGCACGGGTCCCGACCATCCAGTCCGATATCCGACCGTGGCGGCGGGCGATTATCTGCTGTCGCGATTCGACGCGACCCATGCCTATCGGGGCCGGCGGGACTGAGGAAGGCACAGCGCTTTGATCTCCGGGAGGCCAGCCACCACGCGCGCCGACACGCGTAACGTGACCTCATGGCCATCGATTTCACGTTCGCCCCCGAAGTAGATGAGCTGCGTTTCCGGGTTCGAGCCTTTATGGACGAGGCGGTCCGGCCGGTCGAGCAGAAGGCGGACGCAGAGGACTGGGACCGCCGCGCCTGGCGTGACGCCATCATCGAGCTGCGTAAGGCAGCTCGCGAGAACGGCTTGTGGTTGCCGCACATGCCGACGGAATGGGGCGGCATGGGGCTTGGCCACGTCGCGATGGCGTCGGTGTCGGCCGAGGCGGGTCGCACCCGGATCGGGCCCATGGTGCTCAATGCGCAGGCCCCCGACGAGGGCAACATGCACACGCTGCTGCACTGGGGCACGGATGATCAGAAGGAGCGCTACCTGCGGCCCCTGTGCGAGGGGCGCACGCGTTCGTGCTTCGCCATGACCGAGCCGGAGGTAGCGGGCTCGGACCCGACGCTCATCCAGACCCGGGGCTACGAGGACGGCGATGAATGGGTGATCAACGGGCACAAATGGTTCATATCCGGCGCCCGCGGAGCCCGCTTCGCCATCGTCATCGCCCGCACCGAGGACGATCCGGATCTGCCCCAGGCAGCCAACACCGCATTCCTGGTCGATCTGCCGGCGGACGGATGGGAGATCGTTCGTGACATTCCGACCATGGCCGGCGCCCACAATCACTGCGAGATCCGGCTGAAGGATCTCCGGCTCCACCGCGACCAGCTGCTGGGAGGCCGGGGCCAGGGGCACCAATTGGGTCAATATCGGCTCGGTCCGGCGCGGCTCGCCCATTGCATGCGCTGGATCGGGCAGGCCGAGAACGCGCTGGAGATGCTCATCGACCGAGCGCTGAACCGCTATGCCCACGGCAGCCTGCTGGCCGAGAAGCAAGGCATCCAATGGATGATCGCCGAGTCAGCCCTCGAGCTCTACCAGGCCAAGCTGATGGTGCTGCACACGGCCTATCTCATCGACCGAAAGCTCGACTTCAAGACTGAATCGTCCATGGCCAAGTTCCACGTGGCCAATGCACTGTGGCGCATCACCGACCGAGCGATCCAGGTCCACGGGGCGCTCGGGTATTCAATGGACACGCCCCTGGCGCGTCAGCTGATCAGCATCCGGTCTTCGCGCCTCGTCGACGGATCCGATGAGGTCCACAAGATGCGTATCGCCCAGAAGGCGATATCGGCCTACAAGGACACCGGGCGGGTCGGCCCGGCGCTGGGAAACCTCCCCGTCTGACCCAAAGCGTGCCAGTCTGACAACAGTCGTGCAGTACGACCGGGGCAATGGTGGACGTGAGTGATCCAGGGGCATCACACTGTCGCCCTGTGGACCTGCCCGTGCCCCGTGACGTCGCCGAATTGCTGCTTCTTGAACCCCATGGGCCCGACACCTTCGTAGGCACCACCCCGCCCTACGCCTGGGGCCGTATCTACGGGGGTCAGGTCATCGCCCAGGGCCTCTTGGCCGCGGCGCTGACCGTGCCCGACGACCGGCCGGTCCACTCGCTGCACGCCTACTTCATCCTCGGTGGCCGGCTCGACGAGCCCGTGCGCTACGAGGTCGACCGGGTGCGCAACGGCTCGTCGTTCATGACTCGGCGGGTGATCGCCCGGCAGTCCTACGGAGCGATCCTGACGCTCGAGGCCTCGTTCCAGACCGAGGAGCACGCGCCCGACGTGCAGACGGTCACCATGCCGACGGAGGTGCCAGATCCGAAGGACCTGCCCGAGGGCGGGTGGGGATGGATGCTCCAGCGCCGACAAGTGCCGTTGCCCCATGGCTCGGCGAGGGCGCTGACCTGGGTGCGGGTGGACTCGTCCGTCGGCGATGACCCGGTTGCGCAGGCCTGCGCGCTGGCCTTGGCGTCCGACACGTCGACCGTCACCGCGGTGCGATCGGCGCACCCGAGCGGAGACATCCCCCAGGAGAGGCACCCCGAGGTGTTCATGGGCGCCAGCCTCGATCACGCCGTGTGGTTCCACCGGCCGGCCCGGGCCGACGATTGGCTGCTCATGGACATGACCTGCCACAGCGTGGTGGGAGCGCGAGGCCTCTCCTTCGGGCACGTGTTCGACCCGGAGGGCCGGCACGTGGCCAGCATCGCTCAAGAGGCATTGCTGCGCGAACGGAAACCATCCACCGGTCCGAGCATCGACACCTCGGGCACCGGGGCCTGAGCACGTTCCGGCCCTGGCGGAGTCGGATTGCACTAGAACCCGCACATGCGCGTCGGGATGTCCCTCACCACCGATTACTCCAGCTACGACGATGTCCGCCTGGCCGGGCGACACATTGTCGAGCGAGCAGCCGCCGCCAACCGCAGCGAGCTCGACTCGCTGTTCGTGGGCGACCATCACGTCACGCCCCGCCCCTATTTCCAGAACATCCCGCTCATGGGCCGCCTGCTGGCCGAATGGGGTGACAAGCCGGCCGGCTGCCTGTTCCTGCTGCCGCTGTGGCATCCCGTTCTCCTGGCCGAGCAGGTCGGCACCCTTGCCGCGCTGGCCAAAGGCCGGTTCATCATCCAGTGCGGCATCGGCACCGGGAGGTCGCAGTTCGCCGGCATGGGCGCCTCGCTGCGCACCCGACCTTCCGCCTTCGAGGAGGCGCTCGACATCTGCCGTCGGCTCTGGGCAGGTGAGGCCGTCTCGTCCGACGGACGATTCGTCATCGAGAATGCCCGGATCAGCCCGAGCCCGCCCCAGCGGGTGCATGTTTGGATGGCGTGCAGCATCGCCGGGATGGATCGAGCCGCCCGGCTGGGTGACGGCTGGGTGGGCATGCCCTCGACCACGGTCGACGGGGCCCGCAAGGAGATCGAAACCTACCTCGAGCACTGCGCTCGCTACGGACGGGCGCCTACTGCCGTGGCGCTGAGGCGGGACATCTTCGTGGCCGGAACCGAGGCAGAGGCGACCGACGTGCTGGAGGAGGCCGTGGCTGGCGGCTACCGCGGCATCGCGCGAGAGGCCCTGGTCACCGGCACCATCGACCAGGTCGCCGATCGCTTCGCGGAGCTCGCCGCGGTGGGCGCGACCGACATCCTCTGCCGCCACCTGATCACCGACCAGACAAAGGTACTCGCCTCGCTGGAGCGTTTGGCCGAGGTACGCCAAAAGATCGCGGCGGTCTGAGCCCGAAGCGCTGGAGCAGGACCTGGTGATCGGTCTTGAAGCGTCAGCGCGGGTCGATAGGGATCCTCGCGCCCCGCGCCGTTTCGATGGTGCCAGCCGCCGCGAGGCATACGTCTTCGCGCCACGCCGGACCGATCAGCTGCACACCGATGGGATGGCCGCCGGACTCGCCGGCAGGCACCACTGCGGCGGGTAGACCGAGCAGGTTGACCGGTGGGACGCACGCCACGCTGTGGGTGACGGCGATCGGATCGACGAGGTCCGCGCCGGCAGCGAACGTCGGTTGGGTCAGCACCGGCGTGACCACGAGCGGGATCGTCGTTTGGAAGCGTGCCCACTCGTCGATGAGCTGCGCGCGACGCTCGGTAAGTAGCGATTCGAACGCTGCGTCGTCGACCGACGGAATGACCGCCACCATCAGGTCCAGGAACTGCAGGGCCTGGTCGCCGCAGACGTCTCTCAGGACCGGCAGGGATTCGGCCACGTCGCGGCCGATCAGGGCGAGCCACGCCTCGAACGCTGCGCCGAGGTCCGGCGGCGCGACATCTTCCCGTGTCCAACCAGCGTCCTCGAGCAGCATTGCAGCCGACGAAACGGCTGCTCGAACGTCCGGATGCGTGCCTTCAGGGATCGTGATCGCGAACCGCGTTGGGGACTCGACCTCGGGCAATTCGACGTCGCGGTAGCGGGGGTCGCGGTCACTCGGCCGCCGCAGCACGCTCAGCGCGATGCGCAAGTCGGCCACAGAGCGGGCAAGCGGCCCCGTCGTGTCCACCTGCGCGATAGCGCGCGTCGGGGGCGGCGCGACGACGGACACGTCGGCGACCCGGCCCCACGTCGGCTTGAGCGACACCACGCCGCAGGCGCCGGCTGGGATCCGGACCGAGCCGCCCAGGTCTGTGCCGATGCCGAGCGGGCTCATTCCTGTCGCGAGCGACACGGCCTCGCCTCCGCTCGACCCGCCAGGCGAGATCGCGGGGTCCCATGGGTTCAGCGTGGCGCCGGCGAGGCCGCTGTCGGTGTGCCAACGCAGCGCGACGTCGGGGAGGTTCGTGCGTCCGATCACGATTGCTCCCGCTTCGCGCAGCCGTTCGACCGGCGGGCCGTCGCACGGTGCCACTGCATCCTTGAAGACGGTCAAACCGAGGGTCGTGGCGGTGCCCGCGACGTCGATGTTCTGCTTGACCGTCACCGGAACGCCGTGCAGCGGGCCGAGGCGCTCACCGGTGGCGACGGCCCGGTCCGCTGCGTCCGCCGATGCCCGCGCCGGGCCAGCGAGCACCTCGACGATGGCGTTCACCTTCGGGTTCAC
>JAXDQG010000598.1:0-3690 GCA_034667945.1 Acidimicrobiia bacterium
AGCGGCCGAAGGGGGCGTGAACTTCATCGCCTGCATCACCGAAGGCGTGCCCGCCCACGACGAGGCGTGGTTCTACAACAAGCTGAGGCGAGATTTTCCACAGGTACGGCTGCTGGGGCCCAACTGCCCGGGCATCATCAGCCCCGGCAAGTGCAACATCGGGATCACGGCTGGGCACATCGCCAAGCCCGGCGGTCCGGTTGGGATCGTGTCACGCTCCGGCACGCTGACCTATCAGGCCCTCTATGAGCTGCAGCAGAACGGCATCGGGGTCACCACCTGCGTGGGGATCGGCGGCGACCCGGTGCCGGGCACCTCGTTCATCGACTGCCTCCGGGCCTTCCAGGCCGATCCCGAGACCAAGGCCGTGATGATGATCGGTGAGATCGGCGGCTCCGCCGAGGAAGAAGCCGCCGCCTTCATCAAGGACGAGATGGACAAGCCGGTCTCGGCTTACATCGCCGGCGTGACCGCTCCGCCAGGCAAGAAGATGGGGCACGCGGGTGCCATCGTCTCCGGTGGCAAGGGCACGGCGGCCGCCAAGATGGAGGCCTTGCGCGACGCCGGAGTGAGGGTGGGCGCCAACCCCACCGAAGCCGGCGAGCTCATGGCGGAGATCGTCGCCAAGCTCTGAGCCACTCTGGAGACAGCGGGGGCCGGTCGCACAGTCCTGGGCGGCCGGTCCTGCTGCATCCGCCGGCGGCTGTCAGCCTCGCTGATAGTTGGGCGCCTCACGGGTGATCGTGACGTCGTGGGGATGGCTCTCTTCCCGCCCTGCGGTGGTTACCCGCATGAAGCGGGCCGTACGGCGGAGATCCTCGAGCGACGCCGCACCGGCGTAGCCCATGCCCGAGCGCAGACCGCCCACCAGCTGATACACGACGTCGGCGACTCGGCCGGCGTGCGGCACCCGGCCCTCGATGCCTTCGGGCACAAGCTTCCGCGCGCCGGCTCCGGCGGAGCCCGACTGGGCGGAGGCGTAGCGGTCGGCGCCGAGGCCCGCCATGGCGCCCATCGAGCCCATGCCCCGGTAGACCTTGTAGCGCCGACCCTCGAAGAGCTCCATTTCGCCGGGCGCCTCATCGGTGCCGGCCAACAGGTTGCCCAGCATGACGGTCTCGGCGCCCGCTGCGATGGCTTTGACCAGGTCGCCGGAGAACGTGATGCCCCCGTCCGCGATGAGCGGCATCCCCAGTCGGCGGGCGACGCGGGCTGTCTCCCAGATGGCCGAGAGCTGGGGCATGCCGGCACCGGCCACGACCCGGGTGGTGCAGATGGAGCCGGCGCCCACCCCGACCTTCACCGAGTCGGCCCCGGCCTCGGCGAGCGCCTCGACGCCCTCTCCGGTCACCACGTTGCCCGCCACGACAGGCACATCGGGCCACGCGCCCTTGATGCGCTTCACGGCCGTGAGCACCCCCGCCGAGTGCCCGTGGGCGGTATCGATCACCACGGCATCCACCCCCGCGTTGACCAGCGCTTCCACCCGCTCCTCGAGGTCTGCACCCACCCCGACTGCGGCGGCGACCAGCAGTCGGCCTTTGCCGTCACGCGAGGCGTTCGGATGCTCCTGGTTCTTCAGGATGTCCTTCACGGTGATCAGCCCACGCAGCCGGCCCTGGTCGTCGACCAGGGGCAGCTTCTCTATCCGGTGCCGCTGGAGGATGTCCTTGGCCTCGCTGAGCGTGGTGCCCTCGCGCGCGGTGATCAGGCGCTCGTGCGTCATGAAGTCGGCGACCGGCCGGGACTGGTCTGCGGCCGAACAGAAGCGCACGTCACGGTTGGTGAGGATGCCGACCAGGCGCTCGTCGTCGTCAGTGATGGGAACGCCCGAGATGGAGAACCGAGCCGACAGCTCCTCGGCCTGGGCCAGCGTGGCGTCGACCGGCAGGGTCACGGGGTTGGCGATCATGCCGGACTGCGAGCGCTTCACCCGGTCCACCTCGGCCGCCTGATCGGCCACCGCGAGGTTGCGATGGACGACCCCGATCCCCCCCTCGCGGGCGAGGGCGATGGCCATCGACGCCTCGGTCACCTTGTCCATGGCTGCGGAAACCACCGGCAGGTGCAAACGGATGTCGGCTGCGAAGGTGGCATCGGTGCGGACCTCATCGGGCAGCACATCCGTGTAGCCGGGCACCACCACCACATCATCGAAGGTCAGCGCCTCGAAGCGGTCGAAGAGCTCGTCGTTCAGAGCGTTCATTGCGAGGCCTCCGGGAGGGCAGCGGTGCGGCGTTCGGTTGCGTCGGTGGGGTGATGCACGCCAATCGGGCCCTCGTACGGCCGTTTCCTGCGTGCGTCGAGGTCGATGAGGCGGGAGAGGCAGTCGACCAGCAACTCGTGCTCGGCCGCGTGGATCCGTGCCTCGAGCGTCTCTCGGCTGTCATTCGCAACGATGGGGACTTCGACGGTACCCACCACTGGGCCATTGTCGACGCCGTCGTCCGGCACGAGGTGGACCATCACGCCGGTGCTGTCCAGCTTGCCGGCCACATGGGCTTCCCAGGCCTCCGAAATGGCGTCGGCCCCGGGAAAGACGCCGGGCAGGGCGGGGTGAAGGTTCACCACGCGGTTCGGGAAGTTGTGGAGGAAAGGTGCGCTGAGCAGGTGCATCCAACCGGCCAGCACCACCCAGTCGGGGCGATGGGAGGCCAGCACCGCAGCGAGCTCGGCGTCGTAGTCGCGCCGGCTTCGTCCGGTGTCGAGGAACGGCCGAAGCGGCAGGTACTCGGTGGGGATGCCGGCCAGGGCGGCTCGCTCGAGCCCGTAGGCGGCCTTGCGATTCGAGAGCACGACGACCACCTCGGCGTCGAGGCGTCCGTTGGCACAGGCGTCCAGGATGGCCTGCAGGTTCGTCCCGTTGCCGGATACGAGCACTGCCAGGCGCGCGGTCATGGCCGCCGGTCCCCCCGCTGCGCCGGGCCCGGGAGGACGGGGGTCAGCACCCTCGTCACAACAGCACCGCCCGGTCAACACGCCCGATCAGGCGTCCGATCGGGAAGCTCCCGGGCGGCTCGACGCCGTCCGGTACCACCGCCACCATGCCAACACCCATGTTGAACACCCGGAACGCTTCCTGGGCTTCGAGCCCGCCCCAGGCCACCAGGGAGGCGAACGGTTCGGGCACCGTCCAGGCCGACCCATCGATTTCGGCCGCCAGGTGATCCGGCAGGATGCGCGGCAGGTTGTCCACCAGGCCACCTCCGGTGATGTGGGCGAGGCCCTTCAGCGGCACGCCCTCCCGGCGCCAGGCGCCCACCTCGTCGAGGTAGCAGCGATGGGGCGCCAGCAGGCGATCGGCCAGGGCCTGGTCGATGGGCCGATCGGCCAGCAGATGGCGGATGAGCGAGTACCCATTGGTATGCGGTCCCGACGAGGGCAGGGCCACCAGTCGATCGCCGACGTGCATCTCGGCCGGGCGGGGCAACACGTCACCCCGCTCCACGACGCCCACGATGGTGCCCGCCACATCGAGCGCTCCCGGCGCATACACGCCCGGCATCTCGGCCGTCTCGCCGCCCAGCAGCGCACAGCCGACCGCTCGGCAGGCCCCGGCCATGCTGGTGACCACCTTGACCACCACCGCAGGATCCAGCTTGGCCGCGGCCACGTAGTCGAGGAAGAACAACGGGCGGGCGCCTTGCACCAGGATGTCGTTCACGCAGTGGTTGACCAGGTCGGCCCCGA
>JAXDQG010000599.1:0-6102 GCA_034667945.1 Acidimicrobiia bacterium
AAAACGTTGATTCCCCTCGCCGGTATGACGGTCGGGAACTCGATGACGTCGACGGTTGTGGTGGCCCGCCGCGTGCTGGAGGAGCTGCGTGACAAGCGCGACGAGGTCGAGGCTCGCCTCGCGCTGGGCATTGCCGCGGGAGACGCCGCTCGGCCCTATGTGCGAGCCGCTCTACGCACTGCGCTCATTCCGAACATCGAAACCACAAGGGCGGTCGGGTTGGTGTTCCTACCCGGTGCCATGCCGGACTGATCCTGGCCGGAACACCTCCGCTTGCCGCGGTGAAGGTTCAAGCCGCGGTGATGTACCTGGTGCTCGGGGCGGTCGCCACGACGACGGCGGTCGTTGGGCTCGGCGTGCAGCGCCGCCTGTTCACGACCGACCATCGCCTCGTCGTGCCGGCGCGCACGCAAGATTGATGTCAGTCGGGGAAGCCGGGGCGAATGGCGACGCGCGGCCCGCAGTACACGCAACCTGCCGGAGGATTGGGACCGCCAGTAAATCCTCGCCGGAAAACAAGACCCCGGAGTGTACGTTCGGCCCAAGCGCCTGCTCGGGTGCCTGAGGAGGTAGCGGCAATGCCGAAGTATCTCGCCAAGGTGTCTTACACGCCGGAAGGTCTGGCAGGACTGCGGAAGGCGGGTGCAGTAGCCCGAGTCAAGATGGGCGAAGCTGCGGTCGCCAGCGTGGGCGGGACGCAGGAGTGCATGTACTTCGCGTTCGGCGACGACGACGTCATCGCGATCCTTGATCTACCCGACGACGAAGCTGCCGCTGCGCTCTCGCTCGTCATCGGCGCGAGCGGATCCGCAACGGGAACCACTACAAAACTGCTCACCGCCGAGCAGGTTGATGAGGCGTTCAGGCGCACAGTCGATTACCGACCGCCTGGCACGTAGCCAAGGTCTGAGTCCTAAACCGCCCCGTCGACCGGAACTGCTCATTTGACGCAAGCGCTGACTGGTGAACCCCCCTCGACGGCCTGCCCGTAATCTTTAGCCGAGCACTGACCCTGCACAGGCAGCTCTGGTTGCGGCCCTTTTTGCAGTTGAATGGGAAGTTGGGAATTTCTGTGCACTTTGAACCCTTGATCTTCGGAACAATCGTGAAGGATGTCGAGTACCAGGCTCGCGCTGCGGCTTATGCTCTAATCGTTGACGACACGGGAAAGATTGCGGCTGTCAAAGGGAAGGGTGGATATTTCCTGCCAGGCGGGGGATCTCTACCGGGCGAATCATCGCAGGACACAATTCATCGCGAATTGCGGGAGGAGATGGGACGCGATGTCACTCTTCTTCGACATGTTGCTGAAGCTATCCAGTACTTCGTCGCAGATGACACACACTATCGAATGATGGCTGTCTTCTACCACGTAGAGCTTGCGAGTGAACAAAGCGGAAAGGCTGAATTCGAGCCACATTGGCTGCGGCTACAGGACACTGGAGGGAAATTCTTCCACCAATGCCATGAGTGGGCGATACGCCAAAGCGATGCGAGCCTCACCGTCCGCTCCCGCGACGTACCGCGCCGCTTGCCGCCGTGAAGGTTCAAGCCGCGGTGATGTTCCTCCTGCTCGGTGCCACCGCGACGACGACGGCGGACGTTGGGTTTCGGCGTGCAGCGCCGCCGGTTCACGACCGACCATCGGCTGGTCGTGCCGGCGCGCAGACAAGATTCGTGCACGGAAGATTCGTGCACGCAAGATTCGTGCACGCAAGATTGATGTATCAGCTGATGGGCGCGGCCGGATCGTGTTGGAAACCGACCTCCTTGTGGGTGCCGTCGCAGAAGGGCTTGTTGGACGAAGAGCCACAGCGGCACAGGGTCAGCCGGTTGCGAGCCTCCAGCGCCTGGCCGCTCGACGCGGTCACAGGCAGCCCGCCGGTCACCCACAGCGGGCCGTCCGGGATCACAGCGACTTGTACCGGCAAGTCGGGCTCTATCCGCCGTGCGGTTCCGTCACTGTCGGATGACGACCATGACAAGGCCCCGGACGGACAACGCTCGACCATGGCGATCACCTGCGAACGCACATTCGGATCGCCCGTGTTGCGCATCATCTTCCAGACGTTGGTGGCCTGGTTGCCGCAGAAGCCAGCGTGCTCGCAGATCGTCCGATCGTCATGGACAGTCATCGACTCGCCGGCGTAATCCTTCACGGGACCCGTGCGGGCCTCGGCGTCGCTGCCGTCGAACGCATTGGTGGCATGCGTGCCGTCACAGAACGGTTTGCGCAACGATCCCCCGCAGCGACACAGCGCGTACGCCGCGCCTTCATCGAGGGTGGTCTCCTTCAACCAGCCAACGGGCTCACCGCGCTCGGTCTCGATCGGCCGCTTCACGACCAGTGGCACACCACCGCTCACCACATATGGCCCGTTGGGGCGAATGGCGATGCGGGGCCCGCGAGACTCGGTGTCGCTCATCGGCCACCTCCGTTGTCCGGGAGCCGGTGCCCCCATCCCCGCCAGCATGGTATGCGCGGTGCGCCGCAGGCGCTGGGCGACGCGGTCACGCAACGTGCCGGTCGCGGCGGGCATCCGTGCTGAGACGACCCGTCGAGTCGCCGAATTCAACCGCTGGACGCTCAGCGAATCGACGTCGAATCGCTGCCAACAGTCGAACTCGGCATCCCCCTAGACGTAACCAACAACGTTCCTCATGGCCGGGCGGTGCCGCCAGATGATTGCCGGGCGGCGCCGCCACACGCCTCTGGCTCGCACACGTCCCGACCGCCACGGGAGCGCACCAATCGTCGAATCGCTCGCACCGTCGTCCGCCCGCCGCGGCTGACCACGGACAGCCCGTCCGTCAGCATGTCCACGATCGCCAACCCGCGCCCCGACTCGGCCTCCGGCGGCGGCATCACCAGCTCACGCCCCTCAAACCCTTCACCGGGGTTGGTCACCTCGACCTCGACCGCTCCCCCACCCAGCCGGCAACCCACCACGACCTCGGCTTCGGGTTCGCGATCTGCGGCCTTCACCGCATTTGTGCACAGTTCCGAGGTCACCAGCAGGACGGACTCAGCGTCGTCCGACTCGAGGGCTGACAGCTCCAGGAAGGCCCCTACCCGTTGGCGCACCGCCCCCACGGACTCCAGATGCGGAGGCACCCCCAGCACCAAACTGGCCTCTCGGACGCCCACACGCTCGTGAACTCCATCGTCTGCCATCGCGTGCCTACCGCCTGGTCGAGGACGTGTCGCTTCTCCGTTTCAACGGTGTAGGGATTGGCCCTGGCGGATGCAAAGCCCCGGTGCACATCACTGACGCACCGAGGAGACCCATTCCGTCTTAGAAGGCGGCGTACCCGCTGCGGACGGTGGTCAATCGAGAGTCACACCATCCGAAGAGGTGATCGGCGCAGGTTCGCCAGAGCGACGGCCGGCGATTCAGCAGCAAGCGCGTCGAAAAGCCGTTCCTGGAGCAGGCACGACGACGACGTGAAGCCCAGCACAGAGCCCGGTCAGAGACCCAGCAGCGCGTTTTCGACCACTTCGCTGAGTGCAGGATGGATGTACCAGACAGCCCGGGCCATCTCGTCAACGGTTTGACCGAAGTACATGCCCTGGATCAACGGCTGGATGAGGATCGAGGCCTGGGGCCCGATCAGGTGAGCGCCCAGCAATTGGCGGGTCTCGGCATGGGCGATCAGCTTGCAGACACTCGTCGTGTCCTCCATGGCCCAGCCATACGCCGTATCGCCGTAGTTCTGCACCTTGACGACGTACGGAATCTCCTGCTCGCGGACATCGCGCTCCCGCATCCCCACCGATGCCACCTGCGGATGGCCGAAGACCGCATGAGGGACGAATCTGCGGTCGATCCGCTGGAAGTCCGGCCCGCACGGCGGCCACTCCCCTGGCCCAGGACCGGCCTTCCCGGTGGTGATGATGTTTCGGAAGGCAACTCTCGCCTCGGCATTGGCCAGGTGCTTCAACTGCTCCAGGTTGGTGAGGTCGCCCAAAGCCCACACGCCGGGCACGTTCGTCGCCATCGTGGCATCACTCAGGACCCGCGTGCCGCTCGCATCGGTCGCCACCCCGGCGACCTCGGCGCCGAGCTGGTCGCCGTTGGCCGTCCGACCGGTGGCCACCAGCAGCACATCGCCCACCGCGGTGAAGCGACGCCCCTCGGACACCCCGCTCACCACCACTCCCCCGCCGCCCTCGCCCACCACCATGTTCGTCGCGTTCGTCACGGCTCGGAACCGGCGGCTGTACGCCTCCGTCGCCCGGACGCTGATCTCCTCGTCCTCGGCCCGCAGCATCCCTGGCCCGCGCAGCACGAACGCCACCTCGCTGCCCAACGACCCGAACACGTGGCCCAACTCGCACGCGATGTAGCCGCCTCCCAGGATCACGACCCTTCGAGGTAGCTCGGGCAGGCGCATGATCGTGTCCGAGGTGTGGAACGGCACATCGGCCAGCCCCGGAATGGCGGGCACCGACGGCCGCGAGCCGGCCGCCAACAGCATCTGCGGGGCGGTCAACCGGTGCCCACCGACCTCGAGCACACGCTCGCCCACCAGCCGACCCTCATGGGGGAAGATGGTGATGTTCGGGCTGCCGTTCTTCCGGTAGTCCTCGCCCCCAGCTGCGATGGGATCGATGCGGCCGAAGACCCGCTTCACGATCGACGGCCAGTCGACCGATTCGACCTTGAGCTCGACTCCGAGGCGCGCCGACTCCTCGGGGGTGGCGGCCATATCGGCCGCGTAGACGAACATCTTCGAGGGGATGCAGCCGCGGTTCAGGCACGTCCCTCCGAACACGTCCCGCTCGACCAGCGCGATCCGCCAGTCGCCGAAGTCGGATGGGATGGCGTTGCCAGAGCCGGTTCCCACGATGATGAGGTCGAACTGCTCCATCGGGGCGGAAGGCTAGGGGCCAGTGACGGCGGGCATCGAACTGTCGGGTCTCTGCGCCCCCGCCCATCGCCCGCCCCGGGGTCCCCCATCCGCGCCCTTCCGATGCCCGCGCCACTACCTTTCATGCCGTGAGACCAGCGCCGAACCTGCCGACGCTGATCGATCGCCACCTCCACGATTTCGCGGTGCGCAAACCGTCGCCGCACACGCTGGCCGCATATCGGCGGGATCTCGAGGGCGTCGGCCGTCGGATCGCAGCCGCGGCCGGGGTCGATCTCGACCACGTTGGGCTCGAGCATCTCGACCGCATGTCCCTGCGGGGAGCGTTCGCCGACTGGGCCGCAGATCACGCGGCCGCCTCCATCCGCCGCGCCTGGTCGGCATGGAACTCGCTCTTCGAGTTTCTCGTGGCCGAGGAGCTGGTCGAGGCCAACCCGATGAACGCCATCACCCCGCCGCGGTCGGTCCGAGGCCGGGCCAAGGTCATCGCCGGCGACGACGTGGCCATCCGCCTGCTCGAGACCGCCGGCAGTGACGATCCCACCGGACGCCATCCATGGCCCGCTCGTGATGTGGCCTTGCTGGGCACCTTCCTCGTGACCGGTGTGCGGCTCTCCGAAGCGGTCGGTCTCGACATGGGCTCGATCGACGGGCCACCCGCCGCCCGTCGGCTGGCCGTGGTGGGCAAGGGCAAGAAAGTGCGGACCATCCCGGTCGAGCCGCCGCTAGAGATCCTGATCTCGGATTACCTGGACGAGCGGTGGGAGCGGTTCCCGCGCCATCGGCGCAACGATCGGCGGGCCCCCCTGTTCGTGCGAGCCGACAACGGCGAGCGTCCCAGCCGGCAGCAGGTTCAGCACTGGGTGGACAAGATCTATCGCCGCGCCGGTGTGCGCGGGCAGGTCCCGCAGGGCGCACTGGTGCATGCGCTGCGCCATACCTTTGCCACCTCGGCCCTCGACCACGGCGTCGATGTCGTGGAGCTACAGGAGCTGCTGGGCCATTCCTCCCTGGACACCACTCGGCGCTACCTCGATGCCACGGCCGCCGGGCTGCGCGAGGCCATCGCTGCCCATCCGGCCCAGGCGGCACTCAAGCGCTTCACCGGGCCCCGCCCGGCCGGTTCCCCGCGCCCCGCCGGCCGAGATGCCCGTCCAGCGCCAAAGGACGCCCGCATGTAGCGGAGAGCGCCGACCGGGGCCCGACCTTGGCCTCCTTCTAGCCTGAATG
>JAXDQG010000600.1:0-4845 GCA_034667945.1 Acidimicrobiia bacterium
AAACCGGGCGTGTTGCCGGAATGGACATTATGGCCGCACCTCGGCACGGTCAGCAGCTGTCCGGCAGGCAATGCCTTGGCAAAGCGCTCAGCCGCTTCGGCGGTGAGGACGTTCGACTCCGCGCCCCTCAGCACTAGGACTGGGACCTTCAACGTGCGAACCTGATCGAGCGTGAGCTCGGCGTTGCGCACCGGAATTCGCCGATGATCGACCTTGCTCACATACTTGCCGTCGACCCGCCGTACGACGTTGTACTTCACTGTCCGCTGAATGTGCGCCCTGGTCCGGAAGGGGTCGTATTTCTCGACGTTGTCCAAGAAGGTTTCGAGGTCATCGAATTCGATGTTCCGGATGACGAAGTTCTGGATGGTCTTGGCGCCTTCTTCTGATATCTCTGGTCCAACATCTACGATCACCAAGGCGCTCGCCACATTCGGGTGCGCAAGACTGAGACTCAAAGTGATCCGACCGCCCATGGAATGACCGAAGATAATGGGCCGATCAAGCTGCTGGTCCTCAATGAAGGCGGCAGCGTCGGCGACCATCGAATCGATGGAATAGTCGAGCTCTCGATTCCACTCGGAGTCTCCATGGCCGCGCTGGTCGAGCGCAAAGACATGGAAGCGGTCGGCCAGATGCAGGCTCACGAGATCCCACGAATGGGACGACTGATTACCGCCGTGCAACAGCACGATCTGTGGGGCACCCGGCTGGCCCCACTCGAGGAAGTGGAACCGCTGGCCCCTCACGACCGTATGACGTGACACGTACCGGACGTTCGGCTCGTGCGGAATCCCCAGGTCGGCAGCGCTCTCGAGGAGGCTGCTGAACTCCGCCGACTGGGTCATGTCACGCGGCGAGAGATCCTCGGCGAATTCGTTGAGGGCCATCGGCGGAGCCTAGCCCGATCCCTGGAGGCCGCTTCTGGCGGTGCGCCGAGGGCCGGGGTGCGTGAGACGCATGCGGGGTGAGACAAATTGCCGTCACGTCGGTGAGCGGCCTCGGTAGGGTCCGGCTTCATAGCAATTGGGAGCGGACGTTCCGAGCGGATGGATCTCTGTCCGGGCGCAGACTCTTGCCTGACTCTTATGACCGCGGGAGGGATTCGATGACTGGTCGAATGCGATTCGGCATCTTCATGGCACCGTTTCACCCTGCGGGAGAGAATCCGACCCTGCTTCTCGAGGACGATCTCGCACTTATCGAACACCTTGATCGCCTCGGTTTTGATGAGGCCTGGATCGGTGAGCATCACTCCGCCGGCACCGAGATCATCGCCTCGCCCGAGATCTTCATCGCCGCCGCGGCACAGCGGACCCGGCACATCCGACTGGGAACCGGTGTGATCAGCGCGGCTTATCACAACCCGTTGTGGGTGGCGGAGCGGGCCGTGCAGCTCGACCATATGACCCGCGGGCGCTTCATGTTGGGCCTAGGGCCCGGTGCGCTCCCGAGCGACGCAGCCATGATCGGGCTCGACATGCCGGAGACACGCGAACTCTTGGAGGATGCGGTTGGCGTCATCGTGCAGCTGATGCAGGGCGATGAGCCGGTGAACTTCGAGAACTCCCGCTGGACCTTGCGCGATGCCCGTCTGCATCTGCGTCCCTACAGCGTGCCCTATCCGGAGGTGGCCATCGCCGCGGTGGCGTCGCCGGCAGGGCCTCGGCTGGCTGGACGGCACGGACTGGGCTTGCTGTCGATCGGGGCGACGACAGCGGTCGGCTTCGACGTGTTGGCGGCCCACTGGAACGTCATGGAGGAGCGGGCTGCGCACTATGGCGCGGTCGTCGACCGGGATGCCTGGCGGCTGGTCGGCTTCATGCACCTGGCGGAGACTCGTGAACAGGCCTACCGCGACGTCGAGCACGGCATCGCCGCGTGGTTCGACTACTTCCAGCACACGGCCGCGTTCCCCCAGATGTCGGTGGGCGAAGGGACGACGGTGCAGGAGTTCATCGACTTCGTGAACGACAGCGGGCTGGGGACGATCGGTACGCCGGAGGAGGCCTGTGGGCAGATCGAGCGGCTGATCAAGCAGTCCGACGGCGGCTTTGGCTGCTACCTGCAGGTGGCGCAGGACTGGGTGGCGCCGGCCGCGAAGTGGCGCAGCTACGAGCTGTTCGCTCGTCATGTGGCGCCGAGGTTCCAAGGGCAGGCAGCCCCGACGCTCGAGGCACGGGGGAGGGCTCGGGCGGCTCGGGATGTCCTGGCGCCGCGGAACATGGCCGCGGTGGAAGCGGCGACTGCCAAGTACCAGGCAGAGCTGGAGGCCAAGGGGCGCTGAGCGCTCGCGGCCCGGGGAACGGGCAAAAGGTTGCTTGGTACGTCCTTGGCCGGTCCGTCGAAAATTCGGCGTATGCATCGATTCGATGTCGATTCGCTGCGGACAGTCGTCGAATTCGATGGTCCCTGCGTGTGGGTCGAATTACGAAGCGTGCGGCGGCGAGTGCACAGCGTGGTAACTCCTCGCCGATCGCTCGCCCGCTAGCCGGGCAGGGCGCTCAGCGTCGCCAGCACCGCCCGGGCCACCGTGTCGTTCTGGCGGAACATCGGCGCGTTGGTGCGTGGCCGGGCGAAGGCGCCCGCCGCGGGCCGGTTGGTGAACGTGCCCAACGCATGGCGCCGCTCGTGTAGCCGCCCCTCGGCATCGACGATGCGCAGATCCGGCCCGCCTACCACGAGCTTGCCGGTGTTGAGCTCCCACTCGCCCTCGCGCACGATTTCCTCGCTCACCTCGCCTCGCTCGAGCAGCCGACGCAGCATCTGGTCGCGCGTGCGGCTCAGTGAGGGTTTGGCCACACGGGCTTCGACCAGCGCCGACGCCTCCACCGTGTCGGGATGGCTCCGGCTTCCGGCCACGAAGCGTCCGCTCAGCGGATCGGCTCGGACCCAGGTCTCCTCCCCGAGGAAGCGCACCACGCCGGCATCGGCGAGCGCCAGAAGCTGCCGCAGTCGGCCCGGGGGCGGCCCGCTCGCGTAGTACATGAAGAAGCTGAACCAGCGCCCGCCTATGTCCACGACGCGGGACCGCACGGACATCCGGCCCGAGGCCGAGATTCGGCCCAAGATGCCGAAGGTGATGAGCAGCGCCATGAAGCCGGCCTGCTCGGCGCTGTACGCCGGATCGGTTCGGTGACGAACGTCCTGGCGCACGTGGGCTCGAAGATGGTCCTCGAACTCCTCGAGGCTGGTGAAGCGCAGGTCGCGCAGGGGCCGGTCGAGCTGGGCGAAGTCGAGCCGGTCCTCGGTATCGGGAACGAGCAGGGCGATGCGGTCAGCCAGCACATCGTCGCCCCACTCCAAGGTCGACAACTCCTGGGCCATCTCGTCCCACGTGCCCTTGGTGCGCTCCGGATGGGCGGCGAAGAGCTCGTGGTAGAAGGCCCACGCCACGTCCTTGGCCAGAAGTGGCCAGAGATCCGGGCCGAACTCGATGGGCTGGTCCCGGGCCAACAGCTCCTCGACCGCTTGCGGGGTCAGAAACCGCGGCAACGGGACCAGCTTGGCCTGCAACCGGTACGACGGTTTGCAGCGGTAGGGCACACCCCGGCGCGAGCCGACGAAGAGCACCGGTTCCGCTCCGCTGCGCAGGTAGGTCAGCTCGCCATTGGCGTCCTCTTCGAACCGCCCCCCTCGTCCTTCGGTGACCAGCGCCAGCAGGTCCGTGAACGCCTGCCCGAAGCCCCGCACCGCGACCACCGCCCCCGGCTCGAGCACGGAGAGGTCCAGCTCGGCGGTGTGGCCTGGCGCCAAGTGCACCAGGCCGTGCTGCGCTGCGAAGCCCGCCATGGCTGCCTCGCTCTCGGTGGGCTCGGCGTCGAGGTGCCCGAGGGCGAACACCACCACGTCGGCACAGATCGGCGGGGCGTCTTCGAGGTGGACGATCTGGCGTCCACCGGCCTCTTCGGTGACGTCGACGGCCCTGGTCGCATGGCTGACCACCGACATCTCCGGCGGCAGCTCGGCGAGCACCTTTTGGCGGAACCAGTCCAGGTACTCCGTCTGCACCAAGCGGGTCGGGAACGTCATGCCGGTCAGGGACTGCACCTCGGTGGTCAGCTCGGGCCTCGAAAGAGCGGTGTCGACCCCGTTCGCCCACTCGATCAGCGAGGGGCCCGGGCGGATGGGACCCTCGCAGGTCACCGAGCCGTCGGTGAACATCGTGACGTCCTCAGCCATGGAGTTCATCCACACCAGCGGCGATTGATCGGGCCGCCACACTCGGCCCACGCCCGCCCGGAACGGATCGATCAGATGGACCGTCACGTGGCGGCCGGCCAGCAACTCCGGAGTGTTGGCCGCGAGGCGCTCGACGAAGGAGGACGCGGTCGGTCCGGCCCCCACGATCGCGACGGTCAGCCCGGATGCCGCCAAAGAAGGGCCGTCGGACGTCGCCGCGACCCCCTCGTCCGTCCCCGGAGGGCTCATCCCAGTGCCATTCCTGCGGCCTCGGCCCGGGTTCCCGCGGGCAGGGCAGCCGGCCCCAACAGCAGGTGCTCACGCAGCGTCGTGCCCTCGTAGTCCGCCCGGAACACGCCCCGTTCCTGCAGCTCCGGCACGACCTTCTCGACGAAGCCGTCGAGCCCGTGCGGCGTCAGATGGGGGACGAAGATGTAGCCGTCGGCGGCGTCGTTCTGCACGTGGCGATTGATCCTCTCGGCGACCGTCCGGGGTGTGCCGACGAAACCCGACCGTGAGGTGACCTCGATGATCAGCTGGCGGATGCTCAGGTTCTTCTCCTCGGCCAGCCGCCGCCACGAGGCCGCCACGGCCTGCGGATCGCGCTCATGGCGCACCCGCCCGCGGGTGATGGAGATGCTGCCGTCTGCGTCGGGATCGACG
>JAXDQG010000601.1:0-23580 GCA_034667945.1 Acidimicrobiia bacterium
TCGGTGGGCAGGTCCAGCGCAACGACCGCCACCGCAGACCGCAGGGCGGCCCGGTCCTCATCGGTCAGCTGCGGCTCGAGCTCCTGGAGCTCCGGTGTGACCGTGCCCAACACCCGCGCGCGACGGAGCTCGTTGGGTTCCTGGTACTCGACCCAGCGCACCTGGAGGTCGGGATGCTCCGCCGTAAAGCGGCTCAACGCCTCCGCCGGCAGGATCGTCTTGGGCGCGAGGAGGCAGACCGTGGTGTCGACCATCGGCGGAGCGTAGCCCGACGGCATTAGCGTCGAAGCAGGGGCTTCGGCCGTTCAGGTGCGGGGCGGGTGCCAGGGGGAAGGCATGGGGGAGCAAATCTGGGCGGACCGGCCGGCCATCGACCTCCACTGGCCCGCAGAGGGCACGACCCGGGTGCCCTACGCCATCTACTCCGACCCCGCCGTTTACACCCGGGAGCAGGAACGCATCTTTGCGGGCCCCTACTGGAGCTACGTGGGGTTGGCCTGCGAGGCGCCCGAACCGGGCGACTTCGTGCGGACGTTCATCGGCGATCGGCCGGTGGTCCTCTGCCGCGACCGCCACGGTGAACTGCGTTGCTACGTCAACCGCTGCGCGCACCGCGGAGTGCAGTTCTGTCGGCAGGACAGCGGCCACGTCACCGAATGGGTCTGTCCCTACCACCAGTGGGTGTACGACCTCGACGGCACGCTGGTGGCCGTGCCCTTCCGCCGCGGAGTGAAGGGCAATGGCGGCATGCTCAAGGACTTCGACCTCGGGGTTCACGGACTGCAACGCCTGCAGGTGGCCGAGCGCCACGGTGTGGTGTTCGCCTCGTTCTCGCCGGAGACGCCGCCGCTCGAGGACTATCTCGGCCCGACGATGGTGGCCTATTTCGACCGGGTCTTTGCCGGTCGAACCCTGACGCTGCTCGGTTATCAGCGCCAACGGGTCCCGGGGAATTGGAAGCTGATGTTCGAGAACATCAAGGACCCGTACCACGCCAGTCTTCTGCACGTGTTCTTGGTGACGTTCGGGCTTTTCCGGGCTGATCAGCCGTCGTCGGTGAAGATGGACGCCACGGGTCGCCATGCGGTGCTCTGCTCGCAGCGAGGCGAGCAGAAGACCAGCGACCTCACCGCAGAGTTGCGCTCGTTTCACGAAGATCTGCGCCTGCACGACCCCCGGTTGCTTGATCCGGTGAAGGAGTTCGAGGGCCCCGAGACGGTGGTCATGCAGACCCTCTGGCCCAACCTCATCGTCCAGCAGCAGTCGAACACGCTGGCCATGCGGCAACTCGTCACCCGCGGCCCCGACGCCTTCGACCTGCACTGGACCTTCTTTGGCTATGCGGACGACGACGAGGCCATGCAGCTGCGGCGGTTGCGCCAGGCCAACCTCATGGGCCCGGCCGGTTACGTCTCCATCGACGACGGCGAAGTGATGGCGCTGGGCCAGAATGGCGTGGCCGCGTACCCCGAGGCCATCGGTCTGCTCGAGATGGGCGGAACGGGTGAGGGTGACGAGAACCATATGGTCACCGAAGCCGCCATACGGGCGTTCTACCGCTATTACCGCGAGGTCATGGAGCTGTGAGCGCGGTCGGTGCGGGGGTCTCACCCACGGAGCGGCTGGCTGTCGAGGACCTCTATGCCCGCTATGCCGAGGTGCTGGACGAGGGCGAGATAGAGCGCTGGCCCGAGCTGTTCATCGAGGACGCCGAGTACCTGATCGTGGCCCGGGAGAACCATCAGCGCGGGCTTCCCCTGGCCCTGGTCCGCTGCGAGAGCCGTGCCGCTCTGGTCGATCGGGTCCAGGCCATCACCCGCCTCTCCTTCTACGCCCCCCGGGTGCTGCGGCACGTGGTGAGCGGGCTGCGGGTCCGGCGCCGGACTGATCGGGGCTTCGATGCCCAGGCCAATTACGCCGTGTTCCAGACCTTGGCCGACGAGGAGACCACTGTGTTCTCCGTCGGGCGCTATCTCGACGTCATCGTGGCCGAGGGCGACACCCTCGCCTTTGCCCGCAAGGTGTGTGTCTACGACAACCCGCTGGTCACGAACTCCCTCGTCTACCCCTTGTGAGGTCCGCAATCATGAGGTCTGCAATGAGCTTCGTCGACATCACCGGCCGGAGCAACGACGAGAAGCTCGACTGGTGGGAGCCGCACATTGTCCGGCGTGAGGAGGTGGCCGCTGAGACCGCCCGCTTGGCCGAACTGCCAGTGCCCGCCAGCGGTCGGCGCGAGGCGCTGATCGTCCACCCGCGGTCATCGGAACCCGGCCTCGGGCTGGCCCCCGGCATCCGGGTGACCCTGTCGGTGCTCCTGCCCGGCGAGCGCACGAAGCCCATCCGCCACAACAGCACGCAGGTGAGCTTCTGCATCGAGGGCGGCGGCTACGCGCTGGTTGGTGACCGGCGGATCAGCTTCGACCGATACGACGTCTGGAACCACCCCGCCTGGTCGACGTACTCGTTCGGGAACGACACCGACGAGCTGCAGGTCCGGCTCACCTATTCGGATGCTGCGCTCCTCGAGAAGCTCGGCGTCCACCTCGTCGACGAGCATCCCGGTGAGGCATCGTCGACCGGGGCCCCCGTCGGGGCCGCCTCAGACGACAGCCCGTCCGCGGCCCGACACGCCGAGCCACCGGCCGACGACCCCAGCCGGAACAGCCCCTTCGGCACGTTCGAGCTGGACGAAGGCGCCTGGCTGATGCCCTACGAGCGCTTGATCAACCCCCCGGCAGTGGCGTCGCCGTCGCTGCACTGGCCGTGGCACCAGGTGAAGGCCCACCTCGACAAACTGGTGGAGCTGGGCGACAGCTACCGCGGGCGACGGCTGTACCTGCTGTACAACCCGCTGACCGGGCGCACCAACGGCACAACACCGAACTTCTTCGCCACCATGACGATCCGCCCGCCGGGCATCGTCGATCGGCCGCATCGCCATGTCTCGGCCGCCATCAATTACTACTTCCACGGCTCGGGCCGCTCGGTGGTGGCCGGGCGACGCTACGACTGGGAGGCCGGCGACCTGATGTTGTCCGCGCCCGGCTGGGCGATCCATCACCACGCCAGCGGGCCCGACGACCACGTCTACGAGCTCACCGTGCAGGACCAGCCGCTCCACCTGTCGATGGAGTCGCTGCTGTGGCAGGAGGATCTGAGGCGGCCGGCCCGGGTGCTCGGCACCGAGAGCGGGTTCGACACCAACCGCTCGCTGATCGAAGGTTGATCGAGCGCTGACCGGCCGCCTCGGCGGCGTCGGAAACGCGGTGTCGGAAAATCTCAGGACGTCGTCAGGACGGGGACGAGGTCTTTGGGCAGATTGGAGGCGATGTCCTCCCATTCTCCCTTGCTGACGTGGCGTCCCAGCGCCTGGAGGACCGTCGTCACCAGGTGCTCGATGCCGTTCGGCGGCTCATAGGACAAGTCGTTCTGGATTCGGGCGAAGATCTCGTCGCGGTGCAGCTTGATCGGCACCCGGGACGGAACCCAGCCCTCGTAGTACACGCCGCGGATCAGCATCGGCAGCGGTGCACCCAGGTCGGCGGCTTCCTGCACGGGCAGTCGGTCTCGCAGCGCATGGAGCACGGCCCGCAGGGCCTCGTAGGACTGGTGGCGCTCCTCCTTCGTCCAGCCGTAGGCCTCCTCGATGGACTTGAGAATCAGGTTCGACTTCTCAACGGTGGAGTCGAAGGACCGATAGCCGGTGCTACTCATGTGGGTGCTCCTCGTGCAGAGGTGTCGGGGGTGTTCGACCCGTCGGGGGTGTTCGACCCGGGGCCAATCGACGCGAGGCCATGATCAGCGCGGGGCCCTTCCTGGAGCATGGCGAGTGCGCTGCACCGCGTAACCACGCGATCACTTGGTGTTGAGGCATGGTGCAGCGCCCTGGCTCGCATGGGCCGCTCGGCCGCGCCCTCTGCCACCTCTCACGTCGGGTGGGGCGATTCACCTAGGGTGCGGCGATGGACGCCGACGTGCCCCGCATCCTCGAGGGCGTGAAGGTCGTGGACTTCACGCAGTACCTGGCCGGGCCGACCGTGACCCGCCTCATGGCCGAGTTGGGTGCCGACATCGTGAAGGTCGAGCAGGCGCCGGGCGGTGATCCGACCCGGGTCATGCCGTTCTATCGCGACGGCCGCAGCGCTTACTTCGTCCAGCAGAACCGGGGCAAGAAGAGCCTGTGTGCTGATTTCTCCCGGCCCGAGTCCCTCGACGTGGTGCGCGATCTGGTGCGGGGCGCCGATGTGGTCGTGGAGAACTACGGCCCCGGAGTGCTCGAGAAGCGGGGGCTCGACTACGAGGCGCTGCGGGCGGTGAATCCCGGCTTGATCATGGCGTCCATCTCCGCCTTCGGGCGGAAGAACAGCCCACTGGCCCACAAGGTCGGCTATGACACCATTGCCCAGGCGTTCTCCGGGTTCATGCACATGACCGGCGAGCGGGAGGGTCCCCCGCTGTTCGTCTGGGTCGGTTTCGCGGATGTGAGCGCGGGAGTGCACGCGCTGACCGGGCTGGCCCTGGCCTTGTATCACCGGGAGAGGACCGGCCGCGGGCAATGGGTCGACATCTCGATGATCGACTGCCTCTTCCACAGCCATGAGATGAACATCCAGATGCCCGCCATGACCGGCGGCAAGGTGAATCCTCGGCGCGGCGGGCACCACGGCGGCGTCGGGTTTCCGGCCGGCTCGTTCCAAGGTCCAGAAGGCTGGATTGTCGTGATCGCGCTGGATCGGCAATGGGAGAACTTCTGCCGGGCCATCGGCCATCCGGAGCTGATCGACGATCCCCGCTATGCCAAGGCGCGAGATCGGGCTCGTAATCGTCAAGAGCTCATTCCGCTGACCGAGTCATGGATGCAGCGCTTCGCCACCGACCAGGAGGTTCTGGATGTGCTGGAGGCGCACCGGGTGCCCTGTGCGCCGGTGCTGCAGCCCATCGAGACGCTCAATCATCCCTACTACCTGGAACGCGAGATGGTGCGCACGGTGCACGACCCGCTGCTCGGCGACGTGACCATACCGGGGTTCCCCTTCAAGTTCTCAGAAAGGCCCGACCTGCCCGAGCTCGTGGCGCCCGCATTGGGCGAACACAACCGCTGGGTGCTGGGCACGTGGGCCGGCTACGACGACAACCGTATTGACCAGCTCGAAAAGGCCGGCGTCTTGCAGGCCAAAGAGCGCGACTGAGGGCGGACACTCCGCCGCTCTGACCCGCGCAAACGCCAGGAGGAATGGACTAGATGGAATTCGGCATGTGCGTGACCACGAAGTTGACCGATGTCGACTTTGTTCGGCACTGCGAATCGCTCGGCTACGACATGGTGTGGGTGCCCGACAGCCAGATGATCTGGGGGGACTGCTTCGCCTACATGGCCATGGCGGCCGAGCGGACCAGCCGCATAAAGCTGGGTACCGGGGTCGCCGTCGCGGGAACCCGCATCGCCCCTGTGCTGGCCCACAGCATCGCCAGTGTGGCCACATTGGCGCCAGGTCGGGTGACGCTCGGGATCGGGTCGGGCAACAGCGCCTACCGGTTCATGGACCTGAAGCCATTGCCGATCGCCAAGTACACCGAAGAGATTCGGGTGGTGAAAGCGCTGTTGGCCGGCGAGGAGGTGGAGTTCACCTTCCGGGGAAAGACTGCCCCGATTCGGCTCTTGATGGCCGATCGAGGGTTCGTCGGGCTGGACGAGCCGATTCCGGTCGTCGTGTCGGGATTCGGCCCGAAATCGCAGGCGATTGCCGGGAAGTACGGTGATGGTCTGTTCGTCTCGATGCCGGTGGAGGAGCGCTCGATCGAGCGGTCACGCGAGACGGTGCGGCGCGCGGCCGAGGAGGCCGGCCGTTCGTTCGACTTCTCGACGTTCCCGGTCGTCAACTTGCTGAACGTCGTCTTGCTCGATCCGGGCGAGGACATCATGTCCGAGCGTGTCGTTGCCGAGCACGGCCCATTTGTCATCTCCGGGATGCATTATCTCTTCGATATGGTGCGCCAGTACGACCGTGAGCCTCCCCGAAAGTTGCTCGACGTGTGGGATCGTTACACAGCGCTCATCGAGCGGACGCCACAACACGTGCGCCATATCCGCATCCACGAGGGCCATTGCACGTACATGCGGGACGACGAGCGTGAGCTCTTGACCCCGGAGCTGATCAAGGCGACGACCATCGTGGGAACTGCTGAGGAGTGCATCGAGCAGATTCGGCGACTGGAGGCGTCCGGCGTCGATCAACTGGTGGTGCTGCCGGCCATGGGAACGCATTACGACTATGCCGAGCGATTCGCCCGGCAGATCATCGACAAGTACTGAGATTCTACGAGTGCTGAGGATCGACGAGTACTGAGGATCGACGAGTACTGAACTGCGGGAGGCCTCATCGTGCGGCGTTCATCGAAGGTAGCGATGGGAATGGTCGTCGGCTTGGCGAGTGCGCTGACCGGTGCGACCTTCCTGGAGAGCCGGGCGCTCGCACGATGGGGCCGCAACAGCAGTCCGGACGGGCCACCGTCCGGGTCGGGTGGCGGCGCCCGCCCCGAGCTCCGCGGCAAGAGCCGGGTGGTGACCACCGACGATGGAGCGCGTCTGGCGGTCACCCGGTTCGGGCCGTCAGATGCACCCAAGGTGGTGGTGATGGCGCACGGTTTCACGGGTCGATCGGTGCACTGGGAGCCGATAACTCGCCGCCTTGTCGATGCCGGCTTGTCGGTCGTGGTCTACGACCAGCGGGGACACGGAGAGTCCACGGTGGGGGCCGAGGGCTTCACGATGGGGGTGCTCGGGGACGATCTGGCCGCCGTGCTCCGGGCTGAAGCGCCCGAGGGCGCCGTGGTGGTGGGGCACTCGATGGGTGGCGTCTCGATACAGGTGCTGTTCGCCCAGCATCCGTCGCTGGCGTCGAAGGTGGCGTCGATCGTGCTGGTGGCGAGCTTGGCCCGCTCCGGAGGCTCGCCGCTGGGGCACGCCATCGGACGCTTGGCGGGGACGCGGCTGGCCCGCCGGGCGATGGGACATCCGCGGCATGGGAAGGTGTTGGTGCGCAGCGGTTTCGGTGCGGCGCCGGCACTCGATCAGCTGGACGTGGTGCGCTCCGGGTGGGCCAATTGTCCGGACGAGACCCGTCGGGGGTTTGCGCGGGCGCTGTCGCACTTCGACCTGTCGACGACGCTTCCGACGATCGAGGTGCCAGCGCTGGTGATCTGCGGGGATCAAGATCAGGTGACGCCGCTCGAGGAGAGCCAGCGCATGGCCGAGTTGCTTCCGCAGGGGCGGTTGGAGGTCGCTCGAGGGGCGGGGCACGAGGTGACGCTGGAGCGACCGGACTGGGTGGCCATGCTGATCCGATCGATGACCGATCCGTCGCTGGCCGTGGTTGACCTACGGGAGCGTTAGGCCGTCTGGCGGGCTTATCGGCGTGGTGCTGACGTTGCTTCGGCGTGTGCTCGGCCTGACGCGGTTCGCGTTTCCGCGCGCTCTTCGGTAGGTCGAATTCGGACATGCGGCGGGATTACCGGGACAGGCTCCAGCTCATCGTCGAGCCCAGCAAGCGAACCCGATGCGCCAAGTCGAGCGACGCCTACGGTTCAGTTTCTCGGCTTCCTCGGGGGTCAAAGCGCGGCTTCAACCTGGCGGCTGCTGCCGCTTCGAGAGCACGGATGATGCCGCGGGCCTCATCGGGCCCGTTCAGATAGATCGTGGCCGACTTGTCGTTGATGGTGACGACGGCATCGTCACGATCGAGCAGGTCTCGTATAATCGCTTCGAATTGCCGCGTAATTTTAATGTCAGATGCTCGCCTTCTCATGAGCACGAGCGCCCCCTCCACAATTTGGACGTTGGCCGGTTGGCATAGAGCGTTTGTTGCGACGCCCCCTCGCCGGGCTTCGCGTCGTTACCCCTCAGCGTCCGGACTCAAACGCTGTGAGCGGTAATGGGGTGGTGGCCTCAGTTGTCGGACCGACACTTCAGCTAGACGACCCACTTGAGTGTCACTCAATGCCAATTGCCCAGATGGCCCATCGTTACTACAGTGCGTCGGCGAGGGGTCGTGACTGGTCCCCCTGGCAGCTACGGGGGTCAACAAGCGCCGGGGGGCCGGCTACGAGTGGCCCCGGGACAGTAAGAACCCCCGCCACGGAGGGGTTGTGGCGGGGGTTCTCGTGCGGAGCTGGTGGCGTGGTGGGAACGCCAGCAACCCGGGACGCCCCTTAATTACCCGAGGCAAGCCGGCCTCAAACGCCCTCGGGCGAACCCGCCGACTCGGTGTGAGGGACGCCGACCTTGGTTTGTCTCACCCGAAGGGGTGGGTATCGACGGCCCGTGAGTGGGCATGACACGGCCGCTGACCCCGAGAGTGTCGAAGTCACCAGTCCGTTGTGCGGCATTCGGAACGCGCTCAGTCGGGCGGACGCAGTCCGAGCCGAGAGCGCCGATCTCCTGCACCGCATCGAAGAGCACCAGCGCACTCTGCGGCGCTGATTGCGCCCGTCGGCGTGAGCTTGGCGTCCTACCTCCGAGGCCGAGAGCACGTCACCATTTCTTGCTCCATCGTGGCGTGTCAGCCATTGGCAGGAGCCTATGGACCTGCCACGCGCACAGAGCCCTGAGGCATCCGGTTGGGTAAGTCTGCCCACGGCCGCGATAACTGGCGGGTCCCTCTCAGTGCGACCCGCCGACCCCGCGCTGGGAACTCGTTACTAGTTGGTTCTCGATACATGAGTCCGTCGAAGTCAATCCGAAGGAGTTAACCGAGTAGAGGAGCGACGGATGATTCTCTCGGTCTCTCGTGACAACTCCTGAATGACCTCAGCGGCGGTTTGTCCAGCCGCACAGTAAGCAACGCCACGCCCGGCGTAGAGGGCCATCGCGTCTACACGACCATTGACAGCGGGGGTGGGCGGGACGCCTGCAAACAGGGGCAGATCCTGCGATTGCCCTCGCATTGTCACCGTCCCGACCACTTCGTCTCCGTAGGCCCGGGCGGCCTCCAGGGCTGAACGCAGTACCCGGTGTGTAGATGGGCATAAGGGACAGTCAATGGAGAACTCGGTGGTCGAAACGCTGTCTTCGGCCGACTTTGCCAGAACCAGCGCTTGTACGTAGTCGGAGTGCGCGCCGGACTCAGCTGTGACCACAAGCCGGGTCCCGACGTTGGCGCCAGCTGCGCCCGCACCGAGAGCAGCTGCAATCTGCCGGCCTGTGCCGATCCCGCCTGAAGCCAGCACGGGCACTTCGCCTTCGAGCGCCTCGAGGACATCAACAAGAAGCTCGAACAGCGGTGTCTGCCCGCGGACATGCCCGCCGGCTTCTGTTCCCTGGGCCACCACGACGTCGACGCCACAGTCGGCCGCACGACGAGCCTCATCGAGCGACCCGACCTGCCAAGATGCCAACGCGCCCCCCTCGTGGACTCGTTCTACGATCTCGCGGTCCGGATCGCCCCAGAACAGGTCCACCACTCGTGCTCTGGCTGCGGCGATGTCGAGCAGGGCCATGTCCAATACAGGCATGAGAAAGTTGACGGCGATGGCGCCACGGCCGGCGTTGTCCACCAGCTCGTCCAGCGTGGAGATAGCACGCTTGGGGCCTCCAAGGTAGGAGTAGCTCACGGTGCCCAACGCGCCCGCCTTTGCGACTCCGGCCGCCAACGCTGGGGTAGCCACACCCATGCCTGCCATCTTGATGGGGATGACGCAGCCAACAAGCTCGGTAAACGACGTAGCGATGCCCATGAGCCCGTACCTTTCCGCAGACGGATCCGACCGGCGGAGGCCGCTGTGGCGTGGACACTATGCCGGCAGCGCCCTGAGGGTCTCTCCGTACCGGGGCGGGAGCCATTCGCCCGTTACTCGTGAGAAACATCTAGTGGTCGTCGTCGAAATAGCGAGCAGCTCGTCGAGGACGACTGGGGCCATCGCATAAGGAAAAACTCGAGAAGATTGCCGATGCTATCGGCAAAGGGGTTTCCACCTGCCCGACCGCTGGGCATCCGTCTGATGCGGTAGTCGAGATCCGCTCCCTCGACGAACCGCCATCTGCAATCGAGCATCGTCGCGTGACCCCCGGCACCGCTGTACCCCGGGGGCTCACACGCGCGAAGCTTCAGAAGGGAGGCAGTCGATGCCGGCAAGTGGAGGTCAGACCCGCTGCGAAATTTGCGGGGAGGAAGCCATAGTGTCCGTCAACGTGCGGGACCTGGGCGGGAAATCGTGGCACCTCGTGAATTACTGCGACGCCCACGATCCCGAGCTGCCGGTATCTCACGAAACCGAAACCTAACAGTACGTCTCCAGCACAGATGCCCTGTGGTGTGCCAGCCCCGTGGATGACCATGAGGGCCGTGAGCACATCGACGAGGACTCGGAGCGTGCTTGTCCCCGCTACTCGACGCGCAGGATCATGCCTTGGGAGTTGAAATAGAAGCCGCCCGGCGTGATCAGGGCCACCTTCGGGTCCTGCACTTGTCGATCGCCGGCTTGTCCTCGGAGTTGCAGCACCGCCTCCCGCAAATGGCCGGCACCCTGCGTGCCGCCCTCCGACAGGCTTCCGCCATGGGTGTTCACCGGAACTCGGCCATCGATCAGGATGCGCTGCTCATTTTTGAGCCAATGCTGCGCCACGAAGTCACCGCCCTCGCCCCGCTTGCAATAGCCGAGGTTCTCCATCCATGCGAGGGCAATGTTCGAGAACCCCTCGTAGGGATAGAAGACATCCACATCCGCCAAGGACACGTCGCTGGCTGCCCATAGCCTCTTTGCCACCACGACCTGCCCGGCATGGTCGAAGTCGCGCAACTGCTCCTCCGAGCCGTAATCCGTGTGCCCCAGTGTGGCCACGTGCACCAGCACCGGCGGTTGGGGCAGGTCACGAGCCCGCTCGGTGGTCGTCACCACGAACGCATTGGCGCCGTCGACCGGAATGTCCATGTCGTACACGCACAGCGGCTCTCGCACCATCCGCCCCCGTAGGTACGCCTCCATCGTCAGCGGCTCCCGATACACGGCATTCTCATTGGCGGCCGCATTCGTGCGGGAATTGATTGCCACTCGCCCGAAGCATTCACGGGAATAGCCGTAATCGTGGAGATACCGCTGCGCCCAGGCAGCGTAGGCGACCGCGCCCCACATGGATGCAGGTCCGATATCGACATGCCCCGTTCCCCAGCTGCTGCGGGCATCGGCGACGCCTACTGTCGCCCGGCGACGTAAGGCGTCCTTCCCAGCAGAACGCGATGCCCAGGGAAGTCGATAGGCGTGGTGGTACACGAGTGCCACGTCGCACATGCCGGAGTGCACCGCGGCCACTGCGGCCACCAACTGATTGCCGATCACGGGCGGCGGGTTGGCGAACCAGGTGACCTCCGGGATCCCGAGCGCGGCCTGCACGTACTGCGCAGCCACGGTGGAGCCGCAGATCCCGTCGACGTCCTTCGCTGCCAACCCGGCGTCCCGGAGCGCGGCGATGCAGGCCTCGAGCACGAGCCCACCCGCCGTGACGCCTTGGCGGTCGCGGGAGTACGGCGACAGGCCGGTGCCCGCAATCGCCACCTGGTCCTTGGCTGGATTGCGGCTCCTCATGGCCGGCTCGAGGCGCCCGAGGGACGGAAGCCGAGGGCAGGTCTGCCGCCCACCTCCAACCACGTGAGCTCTACCTCCGTGCCGATGTGCATCTCCTCACGGGTCATGTCGACCAGCGTGCCGGCCACCCTCAAGCCTGCCTGCTCGATCAATTCGACGGCTGCGGCTGGATAGCCGTTGGAGAAGTCCACACCTGCACGGGACGAACCCTGGTGGATGAAGGTCAGCATCGCCACCGTGCCCCGGCCGCTCACCTCTTCGGCCCGTACCGCGTTCGACCAGCAGCGGGGGCAGACAGAGCGGGGCGGGTGGTGCCACGCCCCACACTCGGCGCAGCGATTGATCAGCAGGCGCTGCTGGAGCATGCCTCGATAGTGCTCGGCGTTGTCGTGGTCGACCCGAACCCCGGGCCAACTGTCGAGCAGTTCGTCGTCGGTGATCATGGGCCCCACCAGGTGGTTCAGCGGATCGGCCGCCGCACCCTATCCGCCGCCCAGTTGCGGCGCGGCTCGCTGCGGCTCGCGGCTCGCGCGCAGCGGCGCTCAGCCGCGCTCAGTCGACGTTGATCTCCACGGCCTCGCAGGCGAGGAGGTCGGCCACCTCGTCCTCGTCGTAGCCGAGCAGGTCGACCAGCACCATCAGCGAGTCTTCGCCGACACAAGGTGCGGCCTTGCGGGCCCGACCCGGGGTGAGCGACAGGCGGGCCTGCATGCCGTTGTACGGCACCGGTCCCATGACCGTGTGTTCGAGAACCGGCCAGTAGCCGAGGTGCTGCAGCTGCGGATCCTCGATGAGTTCGCCGGGCGCCTGCACCGGGGCCGCCGCCACGGAAGGCTGCAGCTGCCGGAAAAGGTCGCTGGCCCGGTGCTGGCTCGTCCATTCGCCGAGGCGCTCGTCGATCAGATCCTCGACCGCCTTCCGGCCGGCAAGGGTCGAAAGGGTGGCTTCGGTTGCCCACGCCGGCCGTCCCAGCTGGTCGACCAGCGCGGACCACTGGGTGTCATTAGTGCAGGCAATCGCCAGCCACCGTTCACCGGCGAGGCCGTCGCCCTCCGGCAGGCAGGGATAGACGCCGTGGGGCGCCGCATATGGATCCCGATTGCCATGGCGGGTGGCCACCCGGCCGTTGAAGGTGAAGTCGAGAACCTCAGGGCCGAGGACCTGCAGAGCGGCCTCGAACTGGGCGACGTCGATGTGCTGGCCTTGGCCGGTGCGTCGGCGGTGGTCGATGGCCGCGATCAGGGCACTGGCGCAAAAACGCTGACAGATGAAGTCGGTGTAGGCCCCGTAGACCATTGTCGGATCGCGATCGGGCCAGCCCGTCATCTCGTAGAAGCCGGAAAGCGAGCCCATCAGCTGGCCGAACCCGCGGTAGTCACGACGTGGGCCGGTCTGGCCCTGCATGCAGGTCGACAACATCACCAGGTCCGGATTCACCTGGCGCAGACGCTCGTAGTCGAGCTCGAGGGACCGGAGTGTATGGGGGGTGAAGCTTTCGACCACCACGTCGGCCCAGGCGGCGAGCCGTAGGGCGACCTCTCGGCCACGAGGGTTGCCGAGGTCCAGGCCTATCCCCAGCTTGGAGGCGTTGAAGTCGGCGTAGAACTGCGACCGGTTGATGCCCGGCACGCCGCCGAGGAAGGGCGGGTTGACCCGCAGGACGTCGGCTCGCTCGGTGTTGTCGAGGCGGACGACGGTGGCGCCGTAATCGGCCAGGTAACGGGCGGTGAGGGGCCCGACCCCGACCCATGACATGTCCCACACCTTCAGGCCGCCGAAAGGGTCGGGTGCTGGGCTTGGGCTTGGGCTTGGGCTCGGGCTTGGGCTCGGGCCCGTGGACTCTGCGTGCCGGGGGACCGGTGTGGTCCCCGAGCGGGTGTTGGCCAGCACCTTCTCGGTGTGCTCGCCGAGCCGAGGTGAGCGGGCCCCGCAGCGTAACGGCGTGGCGGCAAGGCGGGCCCAAGGACCGGGAACGATGACGCCCCTGCCTTCGGTGCCTTCGCGGGTCGAGCTCCAGAAACAGCGGGCGGCGAGCTGCTCGTCATCCCGTAGGTCGGCCACGGTGTTCACGGGCGCCAGCAGCATCAGCTCCTGGAGTGCGGTGCGATAGAGATCGGCCTTCGTGCGGCCGGCGAAGACCTGCTCGGCGAGTTGCTCGAGTGCCGTGACCAGCTCTCGGCCCCGGCCTTCGGCGCCGAGGCGAGCCCAGCCACCGGCGTCGAGGAGGTTGAGGTCGCGCAGGATCGGGGGGACGGGGATGCCGTCGGCGTCCGCCCAGCGCCGAAGCTTGTCGACGCCGGGACCGGCCAGCGGGCCGAGGGCTGCCAGGTAGGTCACGTGCCCATCGGCGCAGCGGTAGATGTGGCGGGGACGGCCCGGGGCGTAGGGCACGCCCGAGCCCATGCGGACCATTTCCCAGCCCATCAGCGCCCGGAAGGGGCCGGCGTTCATGATCGCCCGCACGTTGGCAGGAAGGGCGGCCGCGTCGACGTGCTGACCCTGGCCGGTACGGGAGGCATGGTGCAGGGCGACGAGGGTGTGGACCGCGGCTTCTGCGGCTGCGAGGCGGGCGGTCTGCGGGGTGGATACGCGCAGCGGCGGACGGTCGGGATCGCCGGTCAGCCACATGAGGCCGGAGAGGGCGGCGACGACAAGATCGGTGGTTGCCAGCTGGGTGTATGGCCCGTCGAGGCCGAAGGGGGAGAGTGAGGTGACCACGAGGCGGGGGTTCTGCCGGAGGAGGTCGGTCGGGGTCAGATCGGCGGGCGTCAGCGCTCGGGAGGCGGGGGAGTGGAGGACGACGTCGGCCTCTTGTACGAGGGCTTGGAAGTGGTCTTTGCCGTGCTTCGACGAGAGGTCGAGGACGACGGACTGCTTGCCGGCGTTGGCGAACCACCAGGTCAGGTTGGCTTCGGGGTCGGAGTGGTCGTCATTGGCGAATCGGCCGAGCCGTCGCCCGGGGTCGCCGTCCGGCGGCTCGATCTTGATGACCTCGGCGCCCAGGTCGGCCAGCACCTTGCCGCAAAGCCAGCCGTCGACGTCGGTGAGGTCGAGCACGCGGTAGGGGGCCAGCGCTGCAGGTTCTGCGGGCATGGGCTTGGTCTAGCGCCCGTAGAGGTGCGGGGCACAGGGGCCGGCCTTGCGCGCGCGGAGAGTTGGCTAGCTCGCGGTGCGTGGCGGGCCGGGGCCGACATGACGTCGAACACGTGGCCCCCCAGCGGTCGAATTCGGTGGCGTCCGCAGCGAATCGACGTCGAATCGACGCGGCGAATGCGGTCGAAAACTTCAGCTGATGACCTGGTCAACGGCTGTTTCTGGGATTCGACCACTGACGTGGATGGCTTTCGCCGTGTCGAAAGCGCGGAGCGGATCGCCGATGACCTCGGGCTCAGCGCACCAGGCGGAAGAACGCCCGGACGTCCTCGACGAACAGCTCCGGCTGCTCGAACGCGGCGAAATGCCCGCCCCTGGGCATGTCGGTCCAGTGCCGCAAATCGGTATAGCGGCGCTCGGCCCATTTTCGGGGCGCCTTGATGATCTCCTTGGGGAACGATGCCACGCCGGCGGGGACCGGTACCGGGCCGCCCGCCATGCCCCTGAAGCTCTCCCAGTACAAACGGGCCGATGACGTCGCCGTGGCCGTCGTCCAGTACAGCATGATGTTGTCGAGCATCTCGTCCCGGCTGAGCACGTTCTCGGGGTGCCCGTTGCAGTCGGTCCACGCCCAGAACTTCTCGAGAATCCAGGCGGCCTGGCCCGACGGAGAATCGGTCAGTCCGTAACCGAGCGTCTGGGGCCGGGTGCTCTGCTGCTTCGAGTAACCGGAATCCCACTGGTCGTAGTACTTCCGGGCCCGGAAGGCTTCCTCTTCTTCGGGCGTGGGGTTGTCCCGCGGGCCACGGCCTGGTCCTGCTACCGGCATGTTGACGTGGATGCCGACGCAATGCCCCAGGTTCTGCTCACCAATGGCCGTCGTCACCCCGGCGCCCCAATCCCCACCCTGGGCGCCGTAGCGCTCATACCCGATCCGCCCCATGAGCTGGTCCCACGCTGCCGCGATGTGCTGGAGGTCCCAGCCCGTCTCGGACGGCTTGTCGGAGAACCCATAGCCGGGCAGCGACGGACAGATGACGTGGAAAGCGTCGGCTGCGTCGCCGCCATGGGCAGTGGGATCGGCGAGCGGTTCGATCACCTTGTGGAACTCCACGACCGAGCCCGGCCAGCCGTGGGTGATGATCAGCGGAAACGCGTTCTCGTGGGGCGACCGCACATGGATGAAGTGGATGCCCAGTCCATCGAGGGTGGTTTTGAACTGCGCGAAGCGGTTCAGCGCCTTCTCACGGGCGCGCCAGTCGTAGTCGTCGGCCCAGTAGCGGCAAACCTCCTGCGCATAGGAGAGCGGCACGCCCTGGTTCCAGTCGGACACGGTCTCCTGCTCGGGCCAGCGGGTCTGGCGCAGTCGCGCTCGGAGTTCGCTCAGGGCCTCGTCGGTCACGGCAATGCGGAACGGCTCGACGGCGTCGGACACGGCGTTCCCCCTCCTGGCAGCGTCTCTACGGATGGCCGGCTCTCGTCCCGGCCGTGCCGACCCTACGACGCCCACCTCGGGCGCACCACCGGCGGCCTCTGCGTAGGATCGGCCCCAAGCGAAGGGGCGTGAGAGATGACCGCTGAGACGACAACTGCCGTGTACGACAAGGAGCGGGCGAAGCGGTTCATGACCACGATGACCGGGGTCATGAACGGGGGAGCGCTGGCCTTGATGTGCAGTGTCGGCCACAAGACGGGGCTCTTCGACACGATGGCCGCGCTGCCGCCCTCATCGTCGGAAGAGATCGCCAAGGCCGCCGGGCTGCAGGAGCGGTACGTCCGTGAGTGGTTGGCCGCCTTGGTCTGCGGCGAGATCGTGGATCACGATGCCGAGGCCGGCACGTATCACCTGCCGCCGGAACACGCCGGGCTGCTGACACGGGCCGCCGGTCCATTGAACCTCACCACGTTCTGCCAGTACGTGGGGCTGCTGGCCGAAGTGGAGGACGAGGTCGTGGAGGCCTTCCGCTCCGGCGGCGGCGTCCCCTACGACCGCTACCCCAAGTTCCAGCGGCTGATGGCCGAGTCCAGCGGCCAACGGTACGAGCGAACCCTGGTGCAGCAGGTGGTGCCCCTGCTCCCCGGCGGCGCCGCCTGGCTGCACTCCGGCATCGATGTGGCGGACGTCGGTTGCGGCAGCGGCCGGGCATTGCATCTCCTGGCCAACGACTTTCCGGAGAGCCGGTTCGTCGGATTCGACCTGTCCGAGACGGGGGTGGCCACTGCGTCCACGGCGGCGGCCGGCGCCGGCTTGTCGAATGTGCGCTACGTCGTGCGGGACGCCACCGACCTCGACCAGCACCAGGCGTTCGACCTGGTGACCACCTTTGACGCCATCCACGATCAGGCACATCCCGACCAGGTGCTCGAGGGCATCTGGGAAGCACTGCGACCGGGCGGTGTGTATCTCTGCGTAGAGCCGAAGGCCTCGAGCCACCTGCACGACAACGTGGAACTGCCGATGGGCCCGATGCTGTACACGATGTCCACCATGCACTGCATGACGGTGTCACTGGCGTACGGCGGTGAAGGCCTGGGCGCGGCTTGGGGTGAGCATGTGGCCCGCGAACGTCTCGAGCATGCCGGTTTCACCGAAATTCAGCTGACCGGCGTCCGCGACGACCGCACCAACAACTACTTCCTGGCGCGTAAGCCCGACTGATCCGCACGCCGCCGCGAAGCGTCAGTCGACCATCACCTCCGCGCCGGCGGCGACGAGTTCGCTCACCTCGCGCATGGCGTCGGTCAGATCGGTCAGCTCGCGTTCGATGGCTCCTTCGGGCGTCAGGAAGACGAACACCACACGGCACACCTCTTCGCCGGATGTGGCGGAGACCGCCAGGCCGTAGGCCGCGCCCTGCAGGCGGTAACCCTCGGCCCGGCGGGTGAGCTCATTGGGATCCGCGGTGGCTGCCGTCTTGTAGTCGACGACGACCAGGCCTGCATCCGTGCGGTAGAGCAGATCGACGTATCCCTCGAGGAGGCGGCCCTCGGGACCGACGGGGCAGCACGCATAGAGCTCGCGCCAGTGAGGCGAGCGGGCCGCCTCGCACACCGAGGGGGACGCCAAAGCATGGTCGACCAGCTGGCGGACGGTGTCAGCGCGATCGCCTATGGCTTCGGCCTCACACTGCGCTGCGATCGCAGAGTCACGACCTGCGCCGGTCGCCAGGTCGATGGTCTGCAGCACACCGTGCACCGCGCGGCCCACGGCCGTGCCGTAGCGGCCCTTGAGCCAGGGAGGCAGGTCCATGTCCCCGGGCCGCTTCTGCAGACCCGGATCGGGCAGATTCGGATCGCCGTCAAGGTCGGAGAGGTGTTCCGCTCCGGCAGGATGGACCCCGCCCAAGTCGAGCTGCGACTGCATCGGTCTGGCGGGTCGGGCAGGGGATGCGGTGCCGGGAACGCCGGCCGCGTGCCGCTCGACGTCAGGTCCGCCGTCGTCCGTCAGCGCGGTGGCGGCCACGGCTGTCGGTCGGCGACTGCGCTGGAGGGCGGCGTCCAGCTCTGCCCTCCACTCTTCGAGCGGTGGTGGCGGGGCCACCCCGAGCGCGGCAGGTAGCGGCCGGGGCGTGCCGGGCTCATCCGACAACTTGTCAATCTCGACGGCGCTGGGCAGCTCGACCGCGCTGGGCAGATCGTCGAGCAGGTTGCCCATGCCATCGTGAAGCAACTCGGCATTGGTGCGGCGCTGCGGGTCTTGAGATTTGCTCGGCGGCTTACGGTGCAGGGAGACAACGAGATGGTCGCGGGCACGCGTGCAGGCGACGTAGAGCAGTCGTACTCGCTCGTCGAACGCCATTTGCTCGTCGATGGGCTGCCACCGCTCGAACTCGGACGTGACGATCTTGGTGCCGAGGCGGTAGCCGACCGATGTGTCATTCAGGGGAAAGACGACCCGGGCGGCCCACTGGTTGCCCCGCGGCATCGTCGACATGCCGGACACGATCGTGATGGGAAACTCGAGGCCCTTGGCGGCGTGGATCGTCATGATGCGGACGGCGTCATCGTCGGTCTCGGGTAGGACCGACTCGGCGACCCGGGCACCGTCGAGAGACTGTTGCTCAACCCAACTCAGGTACTGGCGAAGGGTGCCGCCGGTGGCCTCGCTCCAGGCCCGGGCTTGGTCGATCACGAAGCGAACCCGACGCCACACGTCACGGGGGCGGCCCTCGGCGAAACCCAGTTCGAGCACGCGCCGATCTCGGGCTACTCGGTCGAGCAACTCGGATGGCGTCCGCCACTGTTGCTCCCGGTGCAGCTCGCGGAGATGGCACATGCCCCGATTCACCGGGTCGTCCGCCAGGACGGTGCTCGGCTGATCGGCCAGGTAGCTCCACGAGCCGTGGCGCTCGTAGCGGAAGCGGAACAGGTCGTCGTCGCCGCAGGCGTACAGCGGGGTGCGCAACGCGGCCACGGTCAGCAGGTGGTTGGTCGAATCGTCGATGGCACGCAGCACCATGACGAGATCACGAATCGCCCGCGTGGCGTATACCAGCGAGCTGGATTCGGCTCGGAACGGGACACCAACCGCCTCGAGGGCGTCTTCGAGGAAGGGGAGTGAGGTTCGTGCCGGCACGAGGATCGTGATGTCGCCGATGCGGGCTGGTCGCCACCCAACGCTCTCGTCGTTGACCGACCAGCCATCAGTAAGCGCGCGCACAACCGTTGCTGCAACCTCCCGGGCCTCCGCCAGGCGAAGCTGGTCGGCGGAGCCGCCGTCGTGAGCCTCGCGTCCGATCACCGCCACGGGTGGGCCGCTCGATCCCGCTGAGCGGGTGGGCTGCAAGGGCTCATACTTCGCTTGCGACGGCACTGCGTCGTCGTCGTCGGGCTGCTCCTGCATCAAGGCGCCGAACGTGTGGTTGACCCAGTCGATGATGGGACCGACCGTCCGGAAGTTGGCGCTGAGCTGGACGACACCGCCGGCCTCGCGTCCAAAGCGCTTGGCGGCGGTGAGAAAGGTGGTGATGTCCGCACGCCGAAAGCGGTAGATCGACTGCTTGGGGTCGCCCACGACGAAGAGCCGTCCCGATCGGACGGGCACCTTGGTCCACGGATCGGTGCCAGCGGCATCACTGGCGGGGTCGGCGGCAGCTATTCGCACGGCCAGCTCTATCTGGATGGGGTCGGTGTCCTGGAACTCGTCCAGAAGGAGGTGCTGATAGCGCTCGGACAGCCGCGTCCGGACGATGGAACCGTGCTCGGGATGGCGGAGCAGGGCACGCGCCATGACCAGCAGGTCGTGGAACTCGAGCCGACCGGCGGCGCGGCGTTCGGTCACCCCGTTCAACGTGAAGGCCCGGATGGCGCTGCCGAGTTGTATGGCGCAGCCCTCGGCGACTGCGGCCGCGGCGTCCTGGAGTCTCTTCCCCGCGACCTTCACCCGAGCCCGTAGACCTTCGATGTCGGCCCAGTTGTCCTTTCGCCCGACCCTGGTGACGTTGAAGCTGGGGGGCTTGAGGATCGAATCGGGACCGAGGGCCTCGATCAGCTCGACGTCGTCGCGGATGCTGCTCAGCCGGCTGGCGTACTCCGCGATGGCATCCAGTCGCTCGCCCAACCTGTCGGTGCCATCCGCGCAGGACATCCGCTCTGCGCACACTTCGTGGATGGCGACGAGCGCCTTGGCAACCAGCTTGCAGGCGTCGGGCGGTTCGGGCGCTACCGCCGGCACCCGCTCATCGACGAGATCCCAGTTGTCCTCGAACGCGGAGGCCAAACCACGGAGAGCCGTTTCCTTGCCACCAGCGGCGAGGAGCAGCTGCAGCGTGCGTTCGAGCTCCGGATCGGCGAGGAGCTGGTCCAGAAAGGAACTCCATCGGCGGTCGAACTCGATGGCGGAGGTCACCTCGTCCAGGACCTCTACCCGCGGCGGCAGTCCCGCCTCGACCGGGTGCTCGCTCAGCAGGCGCTGGGCGAAGGCGTGCAGCGTCCCGATGGCCGCTCCGTCGAGCTGATCGAGCCCAGCGCCGCAGCGTCGGGCTTGTGCTGTCCCGGGGCTGGACTCAGCGACTGTCTCGAGCCGGTGACGGATGCGGTCGCGCAACTCGGCCGCAGCCTTCTCTGTGAAGGTGATCGCGGCCACGTTGCGCAGATCCGCGGTGCCCGTGCTGACCAGGGCCACCACCCTGTCCACCAGGGCGCTGGTCTTGCCGGACCCGGCGCCCGCCTCGACGAAGAGAGTGGTGTCGAGCTCGTCGAGGATGCGCTGGCGAGCGGTCTGGTCAGGCGCGGAAGGTCGTTCAGCCATTGGACGCCCCGTGCGCTCGATCATCGGAGGGCACGGGGCCGACCGGGTTATCGGGGTCCGACACCGCGATCTGCTCGATCGGGTCGGTGAGCTCGGCGTACGGTGCCAGCGCCGGATCGTTGCGCTTTCGGTCCCAATGGCGCTGCAACTCGATCACACCGAGCGCGTCAGGGTTGCAATAGGGGCAATCCACCCAGATGGAGGTGCTCGAATCGGTCGGATGGGGCGGGAACACGCCGGCCTCGATGGCCGCAACCATGGTCGAGAGCGTGCAGCCGACCCGCTCGAGCACGTCGTCGGTGATGGCGAAGCCGATGGGCTTGAAGTCGCCCTTCTTGGAGACGAACCAGTACTCGGCGTGCACCGATGCCCCGGGAGCGGCGCGGTGCTGCAGGGCGGCAGCACCGTAGACCGCCAACTGCAGCTTCGTGCCCCGGACGTCGGGATTGTCCTGGCTGAGCTCGCGGTACGCGTTGGTACGTCCGGTCTTGTAGTCGACGACGTGGATGGTGCCGTCGTCGCTGCGATCGACCCGATCGGCCTTGCCGCGGAAATACACGACCCTTCCATCGGTAAGCGGGAAGGACGCAGGCCCCAACGTCGAGCTCTCGAAGCCGAACTGGAGCTCGGTAGCCATCGGTCGGGTGCGGTTGCTCCGTCGGCGGGCGTCGTCGACGCCGAGGAAGCGGTCGAGATCGGCCAGGATGCTGCGACGATCTCGATGCCAGAAGACGGCCCTGCCGGCCCGTCCGCGAGCCTCGTAGTCATCGCAGAGGTCGTCACCTATGCGACGGAGCTCTTTGCGATCGGTGTCGGACCACGCATCGTCGGGCCCGGGCTGTTCGTCGACGGGGCGTGCCAACACACCGGCGATGAAGCGTTCCAAGGCGAGGTGCACCAGCTCCCCTCGGTCGATCGCCGTCATGCGGAGCTCGTCTTCGGGGTTATCCACCGACTCGACGCCCAGCACGTACTGCAAGAGATAGGCGAAGGGACAGGCCGCCCACTTCTCGAGCCGGGTGGAGGACATGGCGCGCTCGAGCGGTGAGGGCACGTTCATCCCGGCGAGATTGCCGTCGAAACGTGTGAAGAGGGCGCTGCGACGAGCCTCGATGACCGCTGCGCCGCTGGCCAGCACCAGATCGTCCGCCTCGGCCAAATGGCCTCGACCGCTGCGGGGCGCGCTCGCCAGCAGGCTCCGCAGGCGATGCTCTTGCTCGGTGGCGGGGAACGCCAGCGTTCGGAGGCCGGCGTCGAAGGATGGGACGTGGTTCACCCACGGCACCTGGGCGCGTCTGAGATCGGCCGAGAACCAGCGCTCGCCGGCCAGGTGGGAAGCCAGCTCGAGCAGCCAGCGGGACGGCACCCGCTCGCTGCTGCGGCGCAGGTCTCCGCGAGGCAGGCACAGCAGCTGATAGGCCGAGCCGGCAAGGGTGGCCAGCAGTTCGCGGTGCTGACGGTGAACCCGCTGAGCCCTCAGAGGAAGCTCGCCTCCCGCACGGGAGCGCTCGTGGTCGGGAAGCAGGGAGTCGTCATGGGGCGTGGCCGGGAAGGTCCCTTCGGCCAGCCCGAGCAGCACGACCAGATCGAGATCGAGTCCCGTGCCGAGGCCAATTGTCCCGACAAGCACTCCGTCACCCAGGCGGCCTGTCCGGCCGAGGTCCGCCTCCAGTTCGAGCTGGAGCGTTCGAGCGAACACGGCCAGGTCGACGGGACCTTCTACGGCTTCGAGCCCGGCGAGACGATCGATCGCCAGTGCGATGCGCTCGGCTGCTTTCCGTTCGGCCTCGGGCCACCGCTCGCGGCGATCGGCCTCGCCCAGCAGGCTGTCGAGCCGTTCCCGCGCCCAACGGGCATGCTCCCCCCAGCTCCTCGGCGACGACGCGGCCTGCGCAAGGTCGTCGATGACGCCCAGAACGAACGCGCGAAGCTCGTTCGCCCGTGCGGCCTCGGCCCGTGACCGTGTGGCTTTCCATTCGGGCTCGTCCGGGTCGAGCGCCAAGCGCCCCGCGTCGGTCGTGAGCCGGTCGGCCAGGGTGGCCAAGAACCGGTCCCACTGGTCTCGGCCGGCGACGACCGCCGCTTCGCGCGACAGTCGTTCCCAAGCGGCCACGGGAACACTCCGACCTTGGTGCACAAGGGGTGCACCAGCCAGCCAGGCGAAGACGTCCTGCCGACGGAAACGCCGCTCGGGCAGGGCAAGGAGCTGCAGCAGGGTGCGCGCCGCGGTACGAGCGGTGAGCGGCACCACGGCGGCACCGTTGGTCGGGATGCCCGCCGCGGTGAGCTGCTCGTGCACCAGACGCCCATAGGGGATGGGACTGGCGTGAAGGACCGCGATGCGGTCGAGCGGGGTGCCCGCCCGGACTGCGTCGACCACTCGGCGAACAGCTGCTCTCACCTCGTCGTCCGCATCCGAGGTCGTGAGGATCTTCGTCTGGGCCGCGCTGACCACGGAACCTGGTGGTCCGCCCGCAGGAGGCGAGGAGATGAGGCCCATCTCCGCCAGTGACGTGACGACGTCAGCGTCGGCCGGGGTCCGACCCGTCGTGCCTGCGAGGACGCTTACCGGTCCCTGGCGTGCCACCTCGGCCAACAGCAAGGCGGCATGGCGCGAGAGGAGCTGCGGCAGGTAGATCACGACGGAACCGAGTTGG
>JAXDQG010000602.1:0-5979 GCA_034667945.1 Acidimicrobiia bacterium
GAGTCGATGTCCAGTGCATCCCCGTGCTCTTCTCCTCCTCCGCCCAGCCGTCGAAGTGGCGCTGGGCGTGGCGAAGCAGGGGGAGCTGGGCGACCCGGTGGTGACGGCGCCGGCTGCGCTGCGCCCCTTCCTCAGCTTCGCCAAGTTGCCGCCCGCCGCCTTGGCCGTGGCCCGGCGTGTGCTCGATGACGACGCCGACTTCCGGGCCCGGGTGCGGGATGCCACCTCCGAGACCGAGGTCGGTGCTGCCGGCTGGCTGTGGCTGTCGCGGCCTGAGGGATGGGAGCTGGCACTCGCCCAGCTGGAGGCGACCACCGGCGGGCTCGGCGAGCACGAGGACCGAGAGCAGAAGCGCCAGGCCCGTCGGCAGGCCATCGCCGAGGCGGCCACCAGCCGTCTCGAGCAGCGGGCCCAGCGGATGGAGGACGAGCTCGAACGGATCAAGCAGGAGGCGGCGGAGCTGCGGCGCGCCAATCGTCAGTTGGCCCTGGAGCTCGAGCGGACCGAGGGCCAGTTGGTTCGCCTCACCGAGGAGCGCCTGCAGGCGGTGCGCCAGTTGAAGGCGGTCGAGGCGACCTTGGCCGAGCGATCGACAGAGGCGAGGCGGCACCGCGATGACGTCGAGCGGCTGCGGGCGGAGCTGGCGGCCAGCGAGCGCCGTGCCGAGGCCGCAGAGGCCCGGGCGGCCGGCATGCCGCCGCCCCTCGAGCCGACGACACCGACGTCGGGGTCCAGCCTCGGGGAGGTCGACCTCGAGCGGGCGTCCCGCACGGTGGCCGACGCCTCGCTCGCTGCCGAGCGCCTGGCGGGAGCCCTCTCGGATCTTGCCGGCCTCTTGGCCCCGGCGGCGCGCGACACCTCGGCCATCACGTTGGACGAACGCGATGGCCTCTCGATCAGCCGCCCGGTCGCCCGACGCCGGCCTGTGCGCCTGCCCCGCGGAGCCGTCGATGACACCCCGCAGGCGGCCGCCTTCCTTGCCCGCCTACCCGATGTCGGTTTCGTGATCGACGGTTACAACGTGTCGAAGACGGCCTGGCCCGAATTGGAGCTCAGCGGCCAACGCCTCCGCCTGGTGAACGCCGTGGCCGAGCTGCGTGCTCGGCTGGGCACCTCGATCGAGCTGGTCTTCGACGGTGCCGACGAGGGTCGCCTGGCTACTCGGGCATTGCCCTCCGCGGTCCGGGTCTGGTTCTCGCCCGAGTCGGTCGAGGCCGACGACCTGATCCTGTCGCTGGTGGACAACCACCCGGCGAGCCGTCCGATCGTGGTCGTGTCGAGCGATCGCCGGGTGCAGGAGGGCGCTCGCCAACGAGGCGCCTCTGTGTTGTCGTCGCGCACCTTCCTGGCGCTGCTCCGTTGACGCATTCGGCGGCCGACGGAGCGGCCAGAGATCCCGGTCGCGGCGAACCCCGCGCGAACATGACCTGGTGCACGCGGTCGACGTCGATCGGTTGAAGGGGGTCGGTTTGGCGGCCGGGCTCGAGGTCGTCGGCGTGGCGCGGGCCGAGCCCTTCCACTCCACGCGGCGAGATCTGCTGGACCGCAAGGCGGCGGGTCTGTCTGCCGGCATGTCCTTCACGTACCGCAATCCCGCCCGGTCGGCCGACCCGACGCGAGTGCTGCCCCGGGCCCGCTCACTTGTGGTCGGCGCCTATGCGTATCGGCGGCGGCCGGTGGACAAGCGGGCCAACTCGACCGAGCCCGCGGGCCGGGTCGCCCGCTACGCCTGGGAGGACCACTACGCCTCGCTGCGTGACGCCCTCGGCGCCATGGCCGCCTATCTGCGCGAGCGGGGCTGTCGGGCGGTGGTGGTGCTCGACGACAACGCGCTGGTCGATCGGGAGGCCGCCTATCGCGCCGGAGTGGGTTGGTACGGCAAATCCACCAATCTCCTGCTGCCTGGCAGGGGAAGCTGGTTCGTCCTGGGCTCGGTCGTGACCGACGCCGAGCTGCCCCCGGACGAACCGCTGCCTGACGGCTGCGGTGCCTGCCAGCGCTGCATCGACGGCTGCCCTACCGGCGCGATCGTGGCGCCGGGGATGGTCGACGCCCGCCGCTGCCTGGCCTGGCTGGTGCAGGCCCCCGGCACGTTCCCTCACGAGCATCGGGAAGCGCTCGGAGACCGCATCTACGGCTGCGATGACTGCCAGGAGGTCTGTCCGCCCAACCAGCGCGACGAGCGCCGCTTTCCCGCACCGGAGCCGGGCGAGGCCGCCGAAGCCTGGGTCGGGTTGCTCGAAGTGCTGTCGGCCAGCGACGACGAGCTGCTCGAACGTCACGGTCGTTGGTACATCGCCGGTCGCGAGCCCCGCTGGCTCCGCCGCAACGCACTGGTGGCTCTGGGCAACGTCGGTGATCCCACAGACCCCGAGGTGACCACAGCCGTCGCACGCTTCCTGGGCGACGCCGACCCTGTGCTGCGGGCCCATGCGCTCTGGGCCGCCCGGCGCTTGGGCGCCCATGACCTGGCCCGGCAGTTGGCCGACGACCCTGCGCCCGAGGTGAGGGCCGAATGGGACGAGGCCGTCGCCGACCGCTCGGCGCGCCCGCACAGGTCGCCCCCCGGGGTGCGGCCATGAAGCACCTGCTGGTGACCAACGACTTCCCGCCCAAGGTCGGCGGAATCCAGGCCTACCTGTGGGAACTGTGGCGCCGTCTCCCACCCGAGGACACCTTCGTCTACACCACCCCCTATCGAGGGGCCGCCGAGTGGGATGCCGCGCAGCCGTTCTGGATCGAGCGCAGTCGTGAGCCGGTCCTGTTGCCTCATCCGCAGCTGATCCGGCGGGTCAACCAGCTGGCTGACAAGCTGGATGTCGACCTCGTCCTGCTCGATCCAGCGGTGCCGTTGGGACTGATCGCCGGCGGTCTCGAGCGACCTTATGGCGTGGTCGTGCACGGGGCCGAGGTGACGGTGCCGGGGCGCGTCCCTGTGCTCCGGCCCGCGTTGGGTCGGGTGTTGCGAGGTGCCCGCCTGGTGCTCGCCGCGGGGCGATACCCGGCCGCCGAGGCGGAACGGGCTGCCGGTTGCCCGCTGCCGGTCGCCGGGGTGCCGCCGGGTGTCGATGTCGAGCGATTCCGCCCACCGACACCGGCGCCGCGATGGGCCGCCCGAGCCCGCTTCGGTCTCGACCCTGCCGACCTGGTGTGTGTCTCGAGCAGCCGACTCGTGCCCCGCAAGGGTATGGATGTGCTGATCCGGGCGTCCGCGAGACTGCGACCCAGCTTCCCGGGCCTCCGTGTCCTCATTGCCGGCAAGGGGCGGGACCGCGAACGGCTGGGAAGACTGGTCGCCGGGAGCGGTGCGCCCGTCGAGTTCCTGGGCTTCGTGGACGACGACACGAAGGTGTCGCTGCTGGCCGCCGCCGATGTGTTCGCCATGTTGTGCCGCAACCGTTGGGGCGGGTTGGAGCAGGAGGGCTTCGGCATCGTCTTCGCCGAGGCGGCGGCCTGTGGCGTTCCCCAGGTGTGCGGACGATCGGGCGGAGCCGACGAAGCCGTCGAGCACGGCCGGACGGGTCTGGTCGTGGAGCGCCCGGGCTCGGTGGCTGACGTTGTGGATGCCATGGGCGCGCTGCTCGGCGACGAGGAGCTCCGGCTGCGTTTCGGCGAGGCGTCCCGCCAACGGGCCAGGTTCGAGCTCACATACGCCCACTTGGCTGAGCGGCTCCGAGTGGCGGTCGCCGGGGCGGGCGCGGGGCTACGGGCATGAGCTCACCGCCCGCCCCTCGCCCGGGCGCGACTGGAGGAGAGGACGCCAACGGCGCGGTTCCCGGCCGGTTGCTGGTCCGCATCGACCTGGTCGTCACGGCCATCTTCGTGCTCACCTCCGCGGCGGCGGTCGTGTCCGACACGTTCCTGCGCATCGTGGCCGTGGTGGTAGCGCTGGTGATGTTCGCGGCCGGCTCGATCGCCTACCTGGTGGGTTACGGTCAGGCCGTCCAGCGGAGCCGCACTGTGGAGATCAGCATGGCCGGGTTGGTCTTCCTCAAGAGCTCTGCCCCGGAGCGGGTCCGTCGCCTGGTCGGTGGGGCCACCCTGGTCCAGGTGGTGGTAGCGCTGGTGGCGGCGTCGGTGCGGCCCTTCACCACGTTGGCCTTCGGCATCCTGGCGCCGATGTTCGGCATTGGCATCCAGGCATGGTGGGCGGCCCGATACGGGTCTTTCCCGTCGCGTCCGCAACGCAGGACCGCGGTTCGGCGGGGCCAGCGCGGCAATGCGGGCCGAGGTCCGGCGCGTCGCGGGGCTCGTTGATCGCGCAGTCGCTTGGTTCTGTGCTCACGCCGATGAGCTCCGTGCAGGGTCGCCACGGTCCGTAGCGCGCAGGCGCCAGAGTCCTCGCTGCGGAGCTAGCCCAGCCCACGCCTGGCCGCCGCGCGCTTTCGTCACCGGCGAAACCGCTACGCACCCGCAGGGTCCCCCGACAGCATTCTCCTACCAGGGAGAAAAGACCGTCGGACGCGCACTGTGGTCGACCAACCACCCCCTCTCGTATGCGCAAGCTCCACGATGGCCCTGCCGATGGTGCGCTACCGGTACCTAGACAGCCCACCGCAGAAACCACGAAAAGTGGCAGTGCCACCCCTAGCGAGCGACATTCCGGACCTTTACCATCCCCGGGCACCGCTTTGCTCCGATGGAGGTGCGATGCCGCCGATCAGCCGCCTCGATGTCCGCTCGCTGGCCAGCAGGAAGGGCTCGGAGGCCATCGTGTCCTGTTACCTCGACGTCGACGGTAGACGGTTCGTCCGTCAGCAGGACCTGGAGCGTGAGGTCGAGCGGGTCATGCGGCGGGCGCAGCCCCGGATCAACGGGAACAAGGCGCTCCAGACCGACATATCGCGCATCATCAGCTTCGTGCGGGCCGGCGTCGACCGCTCGCAGGCCCGCGGGCTGGCCATCTTCGCCTGTGGGTCAGACAACCTCTTCGAGGTGGTGCCGCTCCCCAACTCGGTCACCAGCCAGGTGATCGTGTCCTCCGCGCCGGCCGTCGGTCCGTTGGAGTCGGCCATCGAAGAGCACGAGCGCGTGGCCGCGCTGCTGGTCGACCGGCAGCGTGTCCGCCTGTTGGTCGTCGACTGGGGCGAGGTGGTCGACCACACCGAGCTCATCGACGTGCTGCCGCGCGGCATCGACGCCGCCGGCATGAAGAGTCGAGGCGATCCTCGGGCGACACAAGGTGCGTTCACCGCTGCCCACATCCGCCGGGCCGCCCACGCGGTCTGGGACCTCTTCCAGGATGCCGGCTTCGAGCGCCTCGCGCTGGCCGGACCGGACGAGGTGGTGGCCGAGATCGAGAGACAGCTGCACCCCTACCTGCGCGAGCGGCTCGTTGGCCGGCTCAGCGGTTTGCCCGTCACCGCACCGGCCGAGGACGTCCGCAAGGCCACCGTGGCGCTGTCGCTCGAGGCCGAGCGGGCCAAAGACGCCGAGCTTGTTGCCCGGCTGCGAGACCACGCAGCGCGGGGGCGGCGCGCGGTGGCCGGCCTCGAGGACACCCTGGCCGCGGTCCACGCCTCCCGCGCCGACCTGCTCTTGGTGTCGCACGGGTTCGCACGTGAAGGGTGGCGGTGCGCCGGCTGTCGGTGTCTGGCGCTGCGGGGCCGTACGTGCCGCTGCGGCGCCACGATGTCCGAGGTCGAGGACGTCGTGGTCGAGGCGCTCGATGACGCCCTGGGGGACGGCACCCGGGTTGAGGTGTGCGTGGACAACGCGGATCTGGACGTGCTGGGCCGCATCGGGGCCTTCCTACGGTACTGAGGCCTGCGGTACTGAGGCCTGCGGTACTGACGCCTGCCGTACTGAAGCCGGCGGTGCTGAGCATGCGTCCCCGGGGGCTGGGTCCGCTCGGCGGTGTCGGCGATCACGTTCGTCTGGCTCGCGCCGCGCCTCGACTGCCAGGCTTCGCTGAATGGCTGTGTGCACGATCGGCATCGATGTCGGTGGGACGAAGGTGGCAGGCGTCGTGCTGGACGG
>JAXDQG010000603.1:0-5274 GCA_034667945.1 Acidimicrobiia bacterium
CCCCACGTCGAGGACCGCCCTGGCCAAGGCCTGTACGTCCCCCGGGGTCACGAGTTTGCCGAAGCGGCCGTCCGACAGCACCTGGCGGATCTGGCCCAGGTCGCTGGCCACGACCGGCACCCCGGCCGCCAGGTACTCGTAGAGCTTCAACGGCGAGAAGGCGAAGTGCTCGAGCGGTGGATATGGCGCCAGTGCGACGTTGCAGGCGGCGAGAACCGTGGGGACGCGCTCGTGCGCAACGTGTCCGAGCCAGCGGACCCGCTCGGCGACGTTCAACGATCCGGCCAGCGCTTCAAGCTCACCGCGGATCTCACCGTCGCCGGCGACCACCAGCATGTACTGCTGCGGCAGGTGCGCCAGCGCCCTCAGCGCGACATCGAGCCCATGCCACGGCCGGATCGTTCCGGTGAAGCACATGGCGAAGGCATCCGGTGGCACGCCGAGCTCCGCCCGGGCGCCGGCCCGCATCGGCAGCTTGCCGAAGAGCTCCACATCGACGCCGTTGGGAACCACCACCGTGGTTGCGTCAGATGCCATGTCCCGCACTGCGGTGGCGACCTCTTCACTCACGGCCACCCGAAGATCTGCCCCCGCGATCACCGCCAGCTCCCTTCGTACGGCTTCGTCGGCGAGATGGAGGTTCCTCCAAGCAGCCTCCTCTCGGGTGAGCAGGGCATTGATCTCCACGACATGAGCCGCTCCGGTGGCCGCGGCCAGCGCCATGCCTACGTTGCCGAACAAAGCCAGCCGCTCGTAGATCACCTCGGGGCGGAAGGCTGCCACCCGCGCGGCTGCTTGTTGCGAAAGAGCGTCGGCGAAGGCCAGCTTGTTCAACGCCTGCTGGAGGCCCTCGGCCCGGCCCGGGTGAGGAAGCAGGACGGCGTCCACCCCGGGCGGCGGCGGACCATGGCCCGCAACCCCGATCACCTGCAGCTGGTGCTCGGCAGCCAGGAATCCCCTGATGACAGCCTCGAGGTGAAGCGAGGCGCCCTTCGTGCCGGGTACGCGTACACCGAGATCGCTGCACACGACGGTGATCCTCATGAGCGCTCCAGCACTGGACGGTCGAGACGGCGGTCGCTGGGACCGCCTGCCTCGGCGAACACGGAGCGAAGCCTGGCGATGGCCTGCTCGGGGTCGAACCGCTCGGCGACGAGCGCCCTGCCTGCCCGGCCCAGGCGAGAAGCGAGCTCGGTGTCGGCGCGGAGCCGAGCGATCGCTGCGGCCAGCGCAACCGGATCATTGGGGGCGACGAGCAGTCCGGTTTGCCCGTCGATGACCACTTCGGGAATGCCGACGAGGTCGGTGGACACGACCGGCAGCGCACGAGCCAGGGCTTCGAGCAGCACGGTGGGCAGACCGTCCCGGTCGCCGTCAGCATCTACACGGCAGGGCAACACCACCATCGAGCACCGTCGGTACGCGTCCTCGACCGCCGGCCAGGGACATGGCCCGGCGAACGCGACCCTGTCGCCCACGCCCAGCCGATTGGCGAGCCGTTGCAGGTCGTCTGCCAGCTGTCCACCCCCGATGATCTGCACGTGCAGCTCCGAGTCATGGGAAGCGAGCAGAGCGGTCGCCTCGATCAGCACGTCGATGCCCTTCTTCGGCACGAGTCGCGCCACGCACAGCACCGGACCGGAGGCGTCAGGACCGACTCCTCGAGCGGCAATGCGAATGCCGTTGGGGACCCGCCGGACCGGCACGGTCAGCCGTTGGCTGAGGTGCGCGACATTGAAGTCGGAGACGGTGACGACAGCCCCGGCCCCGGCCACGCGGTCGGCCAGGTGGGCCACGTTGTCGGTGTGGAACACGTCTTTGGCATGGGCGGTGACCGTGAACGGCACGCCGCTCAAACGGGCAGCGTCCCGGGCCACCTCTGCGGCCGCCGTGGCGAAGTGGGCGTGGATGTGGCGGACGGCCTGCCGACGGGCGCGGTCAGCCACCAGCCCGGCCTGCAGAAAGCGGCGCATCGATCCGCGGCGATGGGCTTGCAGCGCAGTGGCGGCCCACCGGCGCGGCGCTGCGATGGCGACCCGGGTGTGCGCAGCGACAACCCGGAAGTCACGCCACCGGGGATGCCGGGGGAGGTAGCGGACTTCGGCTCGCACCTGCTCGATGTCCGGATGACAGGCACCGGGCTCGGGTGGCAGCAGGGCGTCGATCAGCACCTGCTCGCCGACGGCCTCGAGTCCGAGCAGCTCACGGGTGATGAAGGTTTCGCTGAGTCGTGGATAGCGCTTCAGCACGTAGAGGACCGGGCCGTCGCTCACCATCGGTTCCAGCCGTGGGCGCTCGTCGGAGCCGAGGAGCCCTCGCCCTGCACAGCCTTCGCCCGGCCGGGCTCGCGTACGTACCCGCGAGGGAGCAGGACCTTGTCCGGGCTGCCCTCGTTCACCACGCGGCCCCGTTCGATCACCACCACCCGGTCCGCTCGTTGGACCGTCGTCAGCCGGTGCGCAATCACAATCATCGTCCGATCATTTGGAAGATTGGTCAGGGACTGAACGAGGAGCTCTTCAGAGGCCGGATCCAGCGCGCTGGTGGGCTCGTCGAGGACCAGAACGGGGGCATCCCGCAGAATCGCCCGAGCGATGGCGATGCGCTGGCGCTGACCGCCGGAGAGATTGGCGCCCCGCTCGCCGACCACGGTGTCGTAACCATCGGGTAGACGGCCGGCGAACTCGTCGACCAATGCCAGACGGGCAGCCCGCCGAACGGCCCAGGCCGCGACGCCGGGCCGTCCGCAGGCGATGTTGTCCCACAGGGTGCCCCGCAAGAGCATGCAGTCCTGGGAGACCATCGAGACCTGCTCGCGCAGCGACGCCAGCCGATAGGAGCGGACATCGAGACCGTCGAGAAGCACCCGCCCGCGCTGCGGGTCGGCCAGCCGGGGGATCAGCGAGGCGATGGTGCTCTTGCCGGCACCGGTCGGCCCTACGAGGGCGACTCGTTCACCGGCAGGGATATCGAGGTTGAGGTCGCTGAGCACCGGCTCGCGCCCGTAGGTGAACGAGACATTCTCGAAGCGGAGGTCGCCCCGTGCTCTCACCACCGGCCGGGCGTCGGGGCGGTCGCTCACCTGGGGCTCCTGTGCGAGCAGTGTCAGGACCCGCTCGGCGGCCGAGAGCCCTTTCGAGAACGTAGGGCCGAGCTTGGCCAGGGCCTTCACGGGCTTGTACAGGGAGTTCAGGTAGCTGAGGAACACCAGCATGGTGCCCAGCGTCATCTGGCCGTTGAGGACGCGGTGCGCCCCGAACCACAAGACGAGAGCCGTGGAGAGTGCGCTGGTGATGTCGACGACCGGGCTGAACCTGGCCTGCAGGCGGGCCGCCTCCAAACCGGCATCCAGGCTCGCCTGGTTGACTTCGGCGAAGCTCTTCTGCTGGTGGTGCTCCAGGGAGAATGCCTGGACCAGCTCCATGGCGCCGAAGTTCTCGGTGGCCGTCGCCGCGACCTGACCATCAGCTTTCCGCGCTCGCCGCGATGCCGCCTTCAGGGCGACGGTCGACCGATAGATGGCTCGGCCCATCAGTGGCGTCGTGACGATCGCCAGCAGGGTGAACCAGGGGTCGAGCGCGAGCATCACGAGGCCCATCCCCAGCACGAGTAGGGCATTGGGGGCCAGCGTCGACAGGCCCTGAACGAGCATGTCCTGCGTCCGGTCGACATCGCCCGTGACGCGCGCCGCCAAGTCGCCAACGGCGTGTTCGTCGTGGAAGCTCAGCGATTGCCGGTTGAGATGGGCGAACAGCTCTGCGCGCACGTCGTTGCCGAGTTGCAGGCCTGCAGAGGCCAGCAGCCGAGTGGACAAGTAATCCACGAGTGCGCCGATGCCGACCAGTGCCAAGAGGGCGGCGACGGCAAGGCCGAGCACCAGGTCAGCGTTGTCGGTGGCCCCCGGGCCCCCACGTAGCACACCGTCCACCACCGCTTTGAGGGGCCATGGCTGGGCCAGGCTCACGCCGACGTCGAGGATGGCGAACACCGCGCCGAACGCCAGCCGGCGGCGGTACGGACGCAAGAACTTCCGAAACGCCCGGGCGGTCGCGAACCAACCGGGTGAGGGCGGTGCTGTCGTTGCCGTCGACCCGGCGGCCACGGTGCTTCTGGCCGCCGAAGGATGGTCTGCGATCACGCCGCCACGCTCACCAGCGTCCGAAGACGTTCGGCAGCCGTGCTCGCCCCGTCGAAGCGGAGCCCGGCCGCGGCCAGCGCCCCCTTCGGGAGGCGGTGTGAGCGAGCCACCAGCCACGCGGCCTCGTCACCGGCCGCGCCTTCGTCGACGACGTCGGCCAGGCCGAGGGAGGCCAGGCGCGAAGCCCTGATCGCCTGCTCGCGACGGGGACTACGGCGGGGCACGAGCACCGGGCGATGGCCCGCTGCCAGGGCCTCCACCGTGGAGTTGTAGCCGGCCATCTGAACGACAGCACCGGCGCGAGCGAACAGTCCGGTGCAACCCGGCGCATTCGCCACCACCTCGATGCGCTGCCGCAGGGCGGCATCTGCGGCCCACGATGCCGCGGCCGGGTCGCTGGCGTACGGGCCAGCTACGAAGACGGCTCGTCGACCAGGCAGGTGGCGGAGCATGTCGGCGCCCAAGCGATAGACATCGGCGCCGTCACCACCCCCACCGGCGGTTACCACCACCAGCTGCTCGTCGATCTCAGATTGATCAGCCTTGCCAGCCACCCAGCCGCAGTACGTCGGGTGCACGGGCAAGCCGTACTCGGCCTCGTGGTCGCAGAGATGGCGCTCGCCGTAGACCAGCACGTCGTCGAAGATCTGCGGCACGTCGGCCCACCCGGGGCCGGTCAACTCCGTCCGGATGGCGCCAGGCTCGTCAAGTACGTCACGCAGACCCAGCACCACCGCTGCTCCTTGCTGCTTGGCGACTCCCAGGCCTGCTCGCAGCTCGCCTGCGGTGCCATAAGGATGGCGGTCGATCACGATGACGTCGGGCCGCCAAGTGGTGACCGCTCGGCAGAAGACCTCAGCTCGCAACGTCAATGCCCGCTCGAACGACATATTGCTACCGCGGTAACTGCCGTCAGCTCCTTTGAGGAGTGGCGGTACGTTGTACACAGTGAATCGGTCGTTTTGCAGCCAGCTGGGCTGTGTGGCGACGCCGGTCAAGATGGCGATGTCTGCCTGCGGTTCAACGGATAAAAGCGCTTCTGCGATCAATGTATTGCGGCGAACATGGCCCAGGCCAAAGCCGTCATGCGAGCAGAAGAAGTATCTAGCCACATTTGGAATTGTCCTCCAGTTAAT
>JAXDQG010000604.1:0-4658 GCA_034667945.1 Acidimicrobiia bacterium
AGCGGTGCTCCCTGCCAATGGTACGCGTCGAAGTCCTCAGGGTTGTCCAGCTCGTGCCGCCCGCTGCAACACTCCGCACCCTCAGACGCCGAACCTTGCGTCTCCGCGCTGGCCATGTACTCGATGAGCTCGAGACTGGCCGTTACGACCTGGCGTATGCCGACCTCAGGATCGCCACCGGGGCGCGTGGCGCCTTTCAGCTGACGGACGAAGATGTGCCGCCCGGCGAAGGACACGACGCGCGGCACGTCATCGCCATCCTTGGTCGATACCTAGGCTGCACGAGCCGGCCTCTGACGAACTCAAGCGAATTCCTCGCACAAATCCGATGGCCGCGAGTGCTGCCCGAATACGCCCTCCCAGCCCACCCCCCACCTGCGTTGCATACCGGTAGCCCCTCCGAATTGGCAACCAGAATGATGGTGAAAGAAGGCTTCCACCTCGGTGGAAATGTGTCAAGAGCTCATTGTTCTTGCCGGCAACAATGGGCTAAGTGCTGGATAACGCCCGCTTAAGAGCAAGTGACGTCAGCCGCTGCCACCTTACAAATAGCCGGAGAGCTCGCCGACCCATCCGGGCGGTTGAGCGGCAGTCCGGGGACACGTCCCGCTGCGCTGCGAGCCTATTTGCTGAACAATTGCTTGGTTCAAACCGTGATGGCTCGCAGTTGACACCTCAGAGCTCTGCGGTAGTCGTGGCGTGGCTGTCGTGTCTTACACATCGTTCACAACTGCATGCGGCGCCCCCATTTCCATCGACCGCGTCGCCCACCTGGCACCTCATTTGGACCGGTTGCGGAGCGTCGCGGAACCGGTGCCGCGAAGGGCCGGGCAAGCATCGTTCCACTCCTGGCGTGGCGCTCAGATGGTGAAGGCGAGATTGCTGGCCACCCGCTCGGCGAGGGCCTTGTCGCCCGACAGCGTCACCCGGCCGTCAGACAGAGGACCGAGCGGATCGATTCGTCCACAGCAGAGGAGCATGAAGGTGGCGAAGTCCGTGGTCGCCTCCGCGGTCGGCTGCTGGAGATCGGCAACGACACGAGCCCGGCCCTCGACGACGGCATAGAGCTCGCGCGAAGTCGGACCGTGCACGTGAATGGCCACCGACGATCCGTCCGGCGCAGCTGCCTTCTTGCCCACCAGGTACCCGAGGGCGATATGGGCCTCATCGAGCGACTTCTCGGCGCCGAGGCCTTCGAGGTGGCCGGGGCGACCCAGCGGCACCCGGATGTCCTGCTCGTGGGCCCAGTGGTCGAACACCCTGATCTCCATGTACCGCCGGTAACTGCCCGGCCCGGCGGCCGTCCAGGAAGCCCGATCCAGATCGGCTTCGGACATGGCGCTCAACTGCTCACCACGCCGGTGGGTGATGCGGGCAAAGGCCTCCAGCACCTCGCTGCCGCTACGTGCCCGCAGCTCGGCCATCGCTGCCTTGATCCGATCGAAGGGCGGTCTGCTCAAATCGTCCCACTCGGCGAAGCCGATCTCGGCGGCCGTGACGTGCAAGAGGGCGTCCTTGCAGGTCCAGTCCGGGCACAGCGACGGCGACATCCATTGCGCCTCGCTCAGTTCGCCCGCCATGCCCAACATCGAGGTCCAACACTCCGAGAACGCGGCCACAAGCTCGGGGCCGGAAGTCGTGGCCGCCACCGGAATGCTGCTCGTCGTCATGGGCCTTCCCCTGCCGTACAGGCGTGACCAGGCGGTCGCCATGGCCAATGGTGGAGAGCTCCGTGCGGATCGACCTCCCAGCGTCAGCAGGTCGGCAGCGTCCGCTGAGGTATCCCCCCAAGCTTCGGGGAGACAGTACGGCGCCCGACGGGGTGGCGCCCGGCGAAGCGCGGTTGCAAGCCCGGGGGCGGCGCAACGAGGCATCTAGGCTGCGACGATGCTTCTCCGTTGATGCCCGACCTGCAGATCGCCGCACTGTCGGAGGCCGGTGTCCTCATGGGCGAACCCATGCGCTCCTCGACACCGATCTCCTCCTAGCGCTGATCGGAAGTAGGTCCAAGGGCATCTTGCTGGGCTGTTCGGCCGCTATGGTGGTGCTCACATCGCAAGGTGGTGGTTGAGAGGCGGACGGTGACGCACCCGTCGGAGGGCGGCTCCAAGTGGTGCGTAGCGTCGGTTGATCGGGCGGATGGGGCGCAGCCCCAGGTTGAAAGCGGGACGGGCAATGCACAACGGCGGGCGGACCGATACGAGCGCGCGCAGGGCGTTGGCCCTGCTGGGCGTGCCCCTCATCATGGGGGCAGTGCTCGGGCTGGGTCAGGGAATTGCAGGCGCTCAGACGGAGCCATCTGTGCCGCCGGCCACGGACCCCACAACGCCGGCGATCACAACCCCGACCACGCCTGCTCCGGTGGACACCACCGTGCCGGCGACCACGGTCCCGGCCACCACCGTCCCGGCGACCACGGTCCCAGTAACCACGGTCCCGGTCACCACTAGCACCGAGGCTCCGGCCACCACGGTGGTCCCGACCACCGTGCCCGCGCCCCCAGCTACCCAGGCGCCGGCCACGACGGTGACGTCGGGGCTCATCCCGGTCTCGATTCCGCCGCTACCCACCACGCTCCCGACGGTGCCGGCCACACTTGGGCCGACCACCGTCGCGCCGACCCCAGCGGGGCAGAACCCCGTGCCGCCCTCCACCACCGGCGCTCCGGCCGCCAGCACCACGACTACCCAGCCGGTGACCAGCTCGTCCATCTTCACCCCTCCGGCGGTGCTCACGACGCTCGGCACCCTGCCCCAGGCAAACAACCCCGCGTCTGTGCCTGCGCCTGCCGGCGTGCTCAGCCCGGTGAGCGTGCTCGGTATCACGGCCTCAGCTCCCAATGCCTCGGTACCGGGCGCCGTGGTTGGCCCAGTGCCCGGTGCTCCGGCCCCGGCTGCACCCATTTCAACGCCTACGACGTCGCAGGCCCGGGTGTCCCGGATGCTGGCCGACTTCCTCGTGCCCCGCACGTTCCCGCAGTTGCCCCCGGCCAGTGATGCGCTCGGGATCGTCGGCCCGACGGTCGCCGGTCTGCAGATGACCGGCAGCGGCTTCTTCGCCGCTGTGGGCTCGAAGCTTCCGACACCCGGCGGGCACCGGCTGCTGCCGGGACGCGATGTGTGGGGCAACCTGCCCGGTCTGCATGCGGCCCCGTTCATCGCTTTGGCGGTCGTGGCCGCGCTGGCGACGGTGTTCGTCTTCCGCTGGCTCCTCAACATGAGTGCCGCAGCCGGCTCGGGATCCACCCCGTGGGGAGCCCCCGCCTCAGCCAAGACGAACGTGATGTCCCAGGTCAGATCGAGGATCGCGCGCCAGCCGTGATCAGACCGAGTGGCGCTTGTCACCGGAATACAACAGGAGTAGGGCAACCTTCGGGGCAGTCTTTGCCGGGGTCGAGAAGCGACCTGACCGAGAAGGAGCCCTGCGGGGATGGGGACCACCAAGAGCGATCGCCTGCACCTGCTCTCCTTCACGAGCAATCTCGTCGGTAAACGGGCCGCAGCAGACATCGAGGCCTTCGTGGGCGGTGTGCCGGACTATGCGGCGGTGGTCATCGACTTCACCCGGGTGCACAACATCGACGAACCGGCAGTGGCTGCTCTTCGGCGCAGCGCAGCGGCCTGCCAGGGGCGTTCCGTGTTGCTGTCGATTGCTGTGGTGAGCGATCGAGTGCGCTTGGCGCTGATGCGGGGTGGCCTGAACCACCTCGCTCCCCTCGTGGACAGCGTGGAGCAGGGGGTTCGCTCATTGGGTGCTCCGCTGCCCTCCTGAGGCCCTATCCCCACAATTTGCGCCAGCTACGGCCTCCGGCCAAGTTGTGCGTCTACGTCTGGACGACACGGCCTCAAGCAGCCGTATCCCGCTGGAGCCCGCGGCGGCGCCTGATGCCATCGACTGAAGCCAGCCGATCGAGCGACGACGTCAACGGCGCGGCCCTCGTCATCGTCCTGCGTATCTCGTCCAGCACCGCCCACATGGGTTCCCTCACACCTGCGCCCAAGCGGCGGTTGAGGCGAGCTTCGAGATGAAGCACCACCTCAACCCCGTCCGAACCAGCATCGGCCACGTCGAGGTAGCCCGATCCTCGCCGCCAGCGCCGCCGCCAGTGGACGAGCACCCGCAACCCCCCGCCCGAGGCACGGTCCTTGGCTCGAGCCGTCAACAGCACCGGCGCCAACTCCACCTCCAAACGGTCCGATCGAACCGTTCTCGGTAGCGACAAGATCGCGAAGGTGTACGGCACCTCGACCAGCGACGTGGCCCAGGCCGAACTCTGCCTAGGTGGTCGTGGCCGTCCCCGCCGTTCCAGCGCTCGCTGTGCACTGCGGCGGGCGTCGTGACGACGTTCATCGGCAAGCTGGGCGCTCAACCACGGATGCATGGCTCCTCCTCGAGTACTGAGAAACCATGGTGCGCCGGTGCCCGCGACGTGACGAGTGGCGGGCCAGCCGGTGTTCGCGAGGAAGCTGCCAGCCCGGACCGGGTGGCCAACCCCGGCGAAGCGGCCAGCCGTACCCGACGAACTAACGCACGTCCGTGTGTATCGAATCGCGGTCGACTGTGAGGGCGGTGCCGGCCGCCGGCGCAGCCAACCAGTCGGCGACTCGGCCCTGCTCCCCATTCGGGGGCTCCCAAGCCGGGCGCAGCGGCATGCCGGA
>JAXDQG010000605.1:0-5831 GCA_034667945.1 Acidimicrobiia bacterium
CGATGATGAGGTCCGGGCCTTCAAGCATGGCGAGCACGACCGCACTATACGATGGCCGACGTAGCCATCAGCGACGGGCTATTTCTCCCACGTCATTGCCCTCCCTTATCGCCGTAAAACGGTGAGCCGCGGCTGAACGCTTGGCAGCAATTCGGTCAGGGGTTTGCTAGCACTTTCTAAAGGTCTGCTCGGGTCAGTGACGGGGCTCCTACCCAATCCAGGTGAAGAGCGCCCGGTACTAACCCCGTTCGGTCACAAGTTTCATTCAAGTACGCGAGATATCCTGCCGATGAGGGTGTGGGATCGCGTCGGCGACCACCGATAGGTCGTTCCCGCCTCGGTAAGCGGCCAGGCGGGCTCGGCGACGAAGGCGATCCTTGACGGGCGGAGGTCGGGATGAACAGCAGGAGCGCGCGCGTCGTCCCAGGGTGGGCGGGGTAAGCGGTGGCCACGATCGGGACGGTCGCTCAGGTCCAGTTCTACAGCACCGGCAAGAAGTGGTGACCGCTCATCGCGGATAGGTCAGCGGATACGGCGGCCGGCGCGGAGCAGGGTCGCGGCGCGTCTGCGGAGCCGTACCAGCGCGGTGATTTTGCAGTATGAGAACGTCGGCAGGCTGGCAGCGCGCGAGCCGGCCTCTTCTCTGCGCGGCTTGCATTGACCCTCGCCCTGCGGCGGCGCGGTCACAGACGAGCGGAACCCCGAGAGGACTGCGCACAGTGATGGCGCGGGCACGCTCCTCATTGACTCCAATGGCGCTTTGTCAACTCCGATGCGCGGGTCTATAGGGCGAGAAGCTTGCCGGATCACTTTCTGCTCCCGAGGACGGTTTGGGACGCACTAAGAGCGCGAATGCTCACTCAGCCATTGTTGCAATGGGGCGCGATTGCAACCGGCCCGTCATTCCAAATTGGAGCGCACTCGGGTTACTCTGCTGGGGCTCCGAAAGGAGTGCGGTCGCCTGCGAGTAGGCCGGGAAGGTGTCGGCTCGGTTCCTCTTCGCAACCTCTGCACTTCTGGGTGGCGGTATTCCTTGGCGTGTCGGACGGCGGACGATTGTTCGTCGAGCGGTTTCGTCGGGCATATGAGCGCGCCTCAGAAGAGCGGTTGACGTCGCGAGCGACCGCCGTCCGACCGCCCCCAGCCGATCCGCAAGGCTGGGGGCGGTTCGGCGTGTCTTCACGACGGACACGGGCGGATAGGGCCTCCCGACGCCTTCGTGCCCCATCAAAACTGGGGTGCCCGTGGCTCGGCCCTCTCCGCTAAGGCTCGGAAGCCCGGCACGACCGACGCTGTTCTGCCATCGTCGTCTCTGTCATCGTCGGGGCAGGATCGCGGAGAGCGAGGGGGCGCCATGCGGACGATCGATCATTGGATCGACGGACGGCTCAGGCCGGGCGGGTCAGGTCGCACCGGGCCGGTCTTCGACCCGGCGCTGGGCCAGCAGACCGCCGAGGTCAGCCTGGCCGCGCAAGATGAGGTGGATGCGGCGGTGGCCGCCGCCGTGGCCGCCTTCCCGGCTTGGCGGGCCACCGCTCTGTCCCGCCGTGCCGAGGTGCTGTTCCGACTCCGTGAGCTGGTGGATGCCAACCGGAAATCCATTGCCGCGACCGTGACGGCCGAGCACGGCAAAGTGCTGAGCGATGCTTTGGGCGAAGTCGGGCGCGGGCTCGAGAACGTTGAGTTCGCCTGCGGAGTTCCGCACCTGCTCAAGGGTGGTTTCTCCGAGCAGGTGGCCAGCGGGGTCGACGTCTACTCCATTCGGCAGCCGCTCGGTGTCGTCGCCGGCATCACGCCGTTCAACTTCCCGGTCATGGTTCCGCTGTGGATGATCGCCAACGCCCTGGCCTGCGGCAATACCTTCGTCCTGAAGCCGTCGGAGCGCGATCCGTCACCGTCGCTGTTGCTGGCCGAACTGCTGGCCCAGGCCGGCGTACCGGCCGGCGTCTTCAACGTCGTCCAGGGCGACCGGGTTGCCGTCGACCGGATCCTGGAGCATCCGGACATTGCGGCCGTGTCGTTCGTGGGATCGACACCGGTGGCTCGCCACATCTATGAGACCGGAACCGCGCGCGGCAAACGGGTGCAGGCACTGGGCGGGGCCAAGAACCACATGATTGTCTTGCCCGACGCCGACCTCGACATGGCTGCCGACGCTGCGGTTTCCGCCGGCTACGGTTCGGCCGGCGAGCGATGCATGGCGATCTCGGTGGTGGTGGCCGTTGGGGGCGTGGGCGACCGACTCGTCGAGGCGATCATGGCCCGGCTGCCGTCGGTGAAGGTCGGTGCGGGTAACGATCCCGACGCCGAGATGGGCCCCTTGGTGAGCAAGGAGCATCGCCAGAGGGTGGCGTCCTACCTCGATGACGCCGAGGCCGGTGGTGCCCGGGTGTTGGCCGACGGGCGGCTGACCACGCCGCCCGGCGACGGCTTCTTCCTCGGCTGCTCGCTCGTGGACCACGTGCGTCCTGGCACCCGCGTCTACGACGACGAGATCTTCGGGCCCGTGCTCACCGTCGTGCGCCTGGACAGCTACGACGAGGCTCTGCGGCTGGTCAACGAAAATCCCTACGGCAATGGCGTGGCCATCTTCACCCGGGACGGTGGAGTGGCCCGCCGCTTCCAATTCGACGTGCAAGTCGGAATGGTCGGCGTCAACGTGCCGATTCCGGTGCCCGTCAGCTACTACAGCTTCGGCGGCTGGAAAGCGTCGCTCTTCGGCGACAGCCACATGTACGGGCCGGAGGGCATTCAGTTCTACACGCGGGGCAAGGTGGTCACTGCGCGCTGGCCCGACCCGGCCACTTCGTCGGTCGACCTGGGCTTCCCGCAGACGCGCTGAGCCCTGGCCGGCGACAGCCCGTCGGCAGCGTCTGGGCTCAGGTCGCTGTCGGGGAAGGCTCCACCTCGGCCTCTGACTCCGACGGGTTGCGGCGCAGCGAGCCCAGCTCGCGAATCCGGACCTCGACCTTGTCCTGGTGAACCCGGGTCTCGTAGGCCGGCTGCGGCATCGACGCCGGACCGGTCACCACGGAACCGTCGTCGACGCGGAAGGTGCTTCCGTGCCAGGGGCACGTGACACATCCGTCGTGCACCTCGCCCTTGTGCAGGGGGCCGCCCCGGTGGGTGCAGCGGTTCTCGATGCAGTTGATGCGGGCATCGGAGCGGACCAGCATGAGGACCGCTCCTCCGGCCCGCACCGCGACGGGCTTGCCGGTGATCAGCGAATCGGCAGCGAGCACCGGCGTCCACTCGGTGGGACCGCATTGGAACGACGTGGTGTTGACACCCACGCCCCGGCGATAGGCCAGATGTCCGCCCAGATAGCCGCCGACACCGGCGGCCGCGCCGCCGAGCAGGCTGAATGCCATGCCTCGGATGCGCCGCCCCTGATGACGTTGTTTCCACGACATGCCGAAGAGCACGAGGGCGGCGATGTTGCTGAGGCTGTGGACCACGCCGACCCGTCGCTCGGCGCCGCGCGTGTCGAGCCAGTCGGCGGCACCTGCGGCTGCCGCCGGCAGCGCGCTCACGACGCCCAGGCCGATGAGCCGCTTGGCCGCCTTGGCCGTATGGCGGCCGCCGAGCAGATCGAGCAGAAGAGCACCGAACCAGCAGCTCAAGGGGGCCATGACCGACACCGGGTGCACAGGATGACCGAGCCAGCGACCAGTCAAGAGGTCGTTGACCGGCTGCTGTCGGAGGGCCTTCTCCAGGGGCTGCGCCATCGTGTCGGCCACGCGGTCCAGCGACTCGCCGGCCTCGACGCGGTGGAGGAGGGCATCAGCTCGCACGGGCGGACCTCCGCAATTCGCTAGTCCGGTTGCTTTGACCTGGCATACCCCCCTGTCGCCTGGGGAAACGACGCGTTCGGATCGGGTGCCGAGGGGTGGGTGTTCGCTCCACCCGGACGCCCGGAGCGAGGAGACTAGGGTCCGCCCCGATGACCCGCGACGAGTATCTGTCAGCGCTACGGCAAGATGGCGGCGCCATGGCGGCGACGTCCACCTCCGCTCTCGGCACCCGCGTTCCCGCGTGTCCTGACTGGGACGTCAGCGAGCTGATCGGCCACACCGGCTCGGTGCACCGCTGGGTCGACTACGTGCTCAGGCTGCCGGAAGGCGAGAAGCCCCGGCGTGACGGCGGGGCCACGGCACCCGGTGGCCAGGGCAACCTGGCGTGGTTCCGTGAAGGCCTCGATTCGCTGATCAGCGCATTGGAGACGACGTCACCCGACAAACCGGTGTTCACGCTGACCGGCGTGCAGCCGGCGTCGTGGTGGTTGCGTCGCATCACGCATGAGACGGCGATCCACCGTTGGGACCTCCAGGATGCGCTGGGGACAGCCGACGGTTTCGGTGCCGACCTGGCTCGCGATGGCATCGACGAGTTGCTCGACGTGATGGCGCCCCGCCGCTTCGATTACGGGAAGTTCGGTGCCTCGGGCCAGACCATTCATCTGCACGCCACTGATGGCGAAGGCGAGTGGTTCGTGACGGTCGGGCCGGACTCGCTGGCGTGGGAGCACGGCCACCAGAAGGGAGACGTGGCCGCACGAGGCCCGCTGCGCGACCTGTATCTGCTGGTGTGGAGCCGAATCGAGCCCGACAAGCTGGACGTCGTCGGGGACGCCTCACTGCTGAAGCGGTTCCAGGACGCCTCGAACATCTAGCCGCCGGCGCGGCCCCGGCCGTAGCTCGCGGCTGGATCGGCGGACCTGGCTCCTTGCTAAGCTGCCGAGCAGGAAGGGGAGTAGCCTCCCACCAGCTGATCGACATGCTGGGGCTCCAACGGCCCCCGGTCACTGGGCCCGTCTCGGCGGGTAGGCGAGACCTTCGGGATGGCAACAAGCGTTGCCGGACCGGAGGTGACGTGCATCTCCGTACCGGCAGGGACGGAGATGCGACGGTGATCGACGGCAGGCCCGGGGAAGACCGCCCTCCCTTCGACGCATCCGTGGTGGCCGCCCCGAGCGGGGCGTCACCATCGCCCGAAGTTCGCCAGCGCGCGACCACCTGGCGCGCGACCCTGGGCGAGGTGCTGCACCGCGCCTTCCTTCCCTTCGTGGCCACCACGCTCGGCCTGGGCCTGCTCGCCGCCGCGGTTGGCCGCACCGGCCCGGCCGACGCCTTCTGGGTTGTCAGCTCGGTCGTCGTGGTCGTGCAGCTGTCGGCGGCCATGGCCGCCAAGCTGCGCCGAGGTCAGATCGGCGTCGACCTTGTGGCCCTGTTGGCCGTGGTCGGGGCGCTGGCGCTGCACGAGTACCTGGCCGGGGCGCTGATCGGCCTGATGGTGGCTTCGGGCGATGGGCTCGAGCAGCTCGCCAACCGGCGGGCGAAGAAGGAGCTTTCCGACCTCCTCAACCGGGCACCAACGTCAGCCCATCGTCTCGATGGCGACCTGATTCAGACGATCCCAGTCGGCGAGGTGCAGATCGGCGATGAGCTGCTGGTCAAACCGGGTGAGGTGATCCCGGTCGACGCCGTCGTCGAGCACGAGGCGGCCGTCGTGGACGAGTCGGTGCTCACCGGCGAGGCCCTCCCGGTCCGCCGACTCCCGGGCACCACCCTGCAGAGCGGTGCGGTCAACGCCGGCGGCCCCATCCGTTTGCGAGCCCTCGCCACCGCCGAGGACAGCGCCTTCGCCGCGATCATGCGCCTGGCTGCCGGCGCGCAGGCCAACCGGGCCCCAATGGTGCGCATGGCCGATCGCTTGGCCTTGGTCTTCGTGCCGGTCACCCTGGTTGCCTGCGGTCTGGCCTGGGCGTTGTCCGGCAGCGCCACCCGGGCCTTGGCCGTGCTGGTCGTGGCCACGCCGTGTCCCCTGGTCCT
>JAXDQG010000606.1:0-2632 GCA_034667945.1 Acidimicrobiia bacterium
CAGCCTCTTCCGTTGCCTGCTGGGCGGCCCTTCTTCAGCGGGTGGCGGTGGGTTGTTGGGGCGCTCGGCCGTCCACCAGGTTTCCCAGCGCGATCTCGTAGACCTCGGTGAGCCAGTCAGCGCTGGCCGCGCCTGCGTGCCCCGCAGCCCGGCATGCGGGGTGATCGTCGCCCATGTCGGCGAGCTCGAGACTCACGAGGCCGTGGCATTGCGCCCAGCAGACATAGGCGAGCTGCTCGGCGGTACCTCCGGACAGCAACCCGGCATCGAGCGCCCGTCGAACGGCGGTGACAAGCGCTTCGAAGGTTGCAGAGGCGACGGCGATGGCGTCGTTTTCCGGCTGAAAGCCGGGAACCGCGCCACCGAACATAACCTGGTAGTGCGTGGCATGTGAGAGGGCGTAGCGCCGGTAGGCCCGGCCCTGTTCGGCCAGATCGGCGAGAGGATCGTCCGTTGCAACGACACTGCGCATCTCGTTGAGCAGACCTTGGAAGCCTTGGAGGTAGAGGGCGTTGACCACGCCCTCCTTGCCGCCGAAGCGGGTGTAGACGCCCATGGTCGACGTGCCGGCTGCTTCGGCGATGCGTCGGACGCGCAATGCCGACGGCCCTTCGACGGCCAGGAGGTTGCTGGCGGCGGCGAGGATGCGGTGATAGAGCTCGTCCGGGCGGGGCATGGTGTTTTGCGAGCTTACCAGGCGTTTTGCCAGGCGGATGACGTTGTTATCCCTAGGTTCGGACCGCCTTTTTTGGTCTGGTCCGGACGAAATGAAGAAATTCGATTGTCGAAGCAGTGTGGTCCGCTCTTTCGACCGTACGCATCGATTCGACGTCGATTCGCCGGAGTTCGCTCGGCGAATTTTCGAAGGCAGGTCAGAGCGGATTTCTAGGCCATCCGCGCTCGACGTTGCGGTGCATCACCAACGGCGTTCATGCCGCTGCGCCCATATCTCGGCTACGACATCGTGGCGCGCTGCCGATCGTCCGACCTTCGCCGATGTGCCCGCGCACCTACCGGTAACCTCGCCGTGATGGCGTCGCAACATTCGAGAGGCGGCGGGCGCGTCGGCAGCGTGGCGAAATGGGTGCTCGGGCTTCTCGCTTGCGCGGGTGCCGTCGTTGTTCTGGTCGAGGCCGCGCTTGGGTCGCAACGCTCACCCGAGCGGGATACGGCTGACGCGACGTCCCCCTTTCCCGGCTCGACACCAGCCGCACGGCCCCTCCGGTCCACCGGCGCCGAGCGTGCCGAGGACGCAGCCGACCCGGCTACCTCAACGACGATCAGCTTCAGAGTGCCGTCCTCGGATCCACTCGTCGAAGGGCTCACGCAGGACCTTGTGAGCAGCCAAAGCAGCTCCCCGGTGGCGTTGACAGAACCCGAGGCCCGCTGCGTCGCCTACGGGATGCTGGCCCGGGTGGGCGCCGACGTGCTGGCCGCCCTCGGGAGACGTGCTCCCGACGGCACCATCGACATTGCGGCATTGTCGCCGACCCAGCAGGATCAGTTTGCCTCCGCCGCCGTGGACTGCGTCGACGTGCGCTTGATGTTGGCGCCACAGCTGGGGGCGGCCGGTCTGTCGCCCGGTGACATTTCCTGCGTGGCCGACCAGCTGATCCAGGACGGCACCCTGGCCAGGATGCTGCGCCAATCCGTCGTCAGGGGCCTGGACACGGCGGCTGCGGAACTGGCGCTCACCACGCCGATGGCCAACGCGCTGCAGCGATGCCAGCCCGGCAACGAGCCGAGCCGCACGGGCCGGCCGAGCTGAGCGGGCCGATGTTTTTCCGGCGCCTGCGCTGGCGCATCGCTTCGTTGTCACACCCCATCCGGATACTTGCGCCATGTCACTGCGCCAGTCCCCTTCCACGGTTCGACATCGGCCATCCCGCACGCCTCTGGCAGCGCTGCGCCGTGCCGATCCCCACCTTCAAGCCGTCGTGATTCGGGTGCGTGCGTGGGCGCTCGGCCGGGGTGAGGCCTGCAGCACCGACGCGCTCACCGCCGTCGTCGGCTCAGCCGTCGATGAGGGAAGGGCCGGCCTGTGCTCACCGCTCCGGTGGACCCGTAAGCGAGTTGACCAGGTGCTTCGCAACGGGGCCGCGTCCTATTGCACTCGCCGGGAGGTCGACCTACCGGAGGGCCTGGGCCGGGCGATGGAGCTTTTCCTGGAGTACCTGGGGGCCCAGGATGCTCTCGCTCCGGAAAGTGAGCCGCTCGAGCGTCTCCTCGTTGCCGCTCGATCCGCTATCGACCCAGCTGACCGTCGGCGCCGGGTGGCGGCACGGCACCCGGCAAACGGACGCGGGGCATGACGTGCGCTGGTTTACCGGGGGGACAGCTATCGAGTGAGGGTCTCAGCGAGACGGGCCGGTCCGGCTCATGGGCCCCGTTGCGGAGATCTCTACGTCTCCGATCTTCACGTAGCGGCCGTCAGCAGAGATGTAGTCCGCCACCCGGCGGAGCGCCTCGGGATCGGGGCCGGGCACCGCCGACACCGTGTTCCCGGCATCCTGCGGCGAGGCTGCGCCCATCGTTGGCGCCGGGATGGGCTCGGTGGAGCCGTCCGGACCGGACCGGTCCAGGCCATAGGCCACACCAGCCGCGAGCACGAGCGCCGTCAGCAGGAACATCA
>JAXDQG010000607.1:0-10086 GCA_034667945.1 Acidimicrobiia bacterium
CGTACTCACCCCGGACCAACCGGCGCTCGGAGGCATTGGCCACGACCCGGGCCCGGTCCTCGGCCGATAGGCCGTTCAGGATTGCCCAGTCGGATTCAGCCACCCTGCACGCCCCAATCGTGTGGCACAGGCACCGCCAAACCCTCGGCCTCCGAACGCCGGCAGCGTAGCCGCGGTGCGAGCCCGCTCCTCGGGAACCGGCGGGTCGGTAGGGCTCCTCGCTGTGCCGAATCGACTGCGCAACATGCACCAGTGCAACGACAGCCGCTTCGGTCCCCTGGTCGACTTCAGATGGGAGCGGAGCGCTCCCCCGGTTGGGAAGGAGGGGCCCAATGTCGACCAGACGCCTCAACCCCGAGGAGCTCAACATTCTCGTCAGTCGGGCGGTCGCCGGCGAGAAGGGGGCGTTCGCCCGTCTGGATGCGCAGTACCGCCCGCTCGCCCGTGCCACGGCACGCCGCTGTGGCGCCGGGTCCGATTGCGAGGACCTGGTTCAAGAAGCGCTACTGCGCCTGCATCTTCATCTGGCCGACCTCCGCCAGCCCAGCGCGCTGCCGGCATGGCTGTGCCGGACGGTCAGGAACCTGTGCTTCAGCCGCGCTCGCCGTCAGAGCCGCCTGCATTTCGCCTCCCTCGACCTGGAGGACTCTGCCGATACCGTGGCAGCCACTTCGTCCGACCCCTGTGCCGATGAAGTAGTCGCCTGGGAGGAGGCCGACGCCGTACGCCGGGCGGTGGCCCGGCTGTCGGCGAGGGACCGCAATTTGGCGTTCCACCTCATGGCCGAGACCGCCTACGGCGAGATCAGCACGCACCTGTCGATGCCGGTGGGCAGCATCGGCCCAACCCGCGAGCGCATGCTGCGTCGCCTGGCGGGAACGGCCGAGATCCGTCACCTGGTCGACGCGGCCTGACCACGGGGCACGACCTCGACAGCCGGACCCCTCCAAAACCGGCTGAAGACGTGTGAAGGCGAGAGGCATCGGCAAGTGCCGGCGTCTCCCGCCTTCCGTCGCGCCGCAGACCCAGCAGAGATGCCTCACTCGTGACCGCGTTGCCTGACGAGCCTGCGGCATCATCCGGCGATCGGGAATTGCAGGCATCTGCCTGTAGTTGAACTTCCTCTGTCGTGTAGCGTTTGACGCTCGTGCCGTGGCAAGCCGGGGCAACCCCGCCCCGTGCCCATCATGGGGGTGACATTCCATGACCGTCGGGTAGCCGGCGGGATCACAGAAAGTTGGTGGTTTGGACGAGCATCGAGTCGGTGTAGGTCGACACATGATTTGCGAGTTCTGGGGCGCAACGAACCTCAGCGACTCGGCGCACACGGAGCGTGCTCTGCTCCGTGCGGTGGAAGCGGGGAATGCCACGTTGATCAAAACGGTGGTTCATCAGTTCACCCCGCATGGCGTTTCGGGCGTGGCCGTCCTGGCCGAGAGCCATCTCTCCGTGCACACCTGGCCGGAGTTGGGCTACGCCGCCATCGACTACTTCACGTGTGGTGACCACGTCGATCTTGACGCCATCCTCACGTCGCTGCGGGAGGCCTATCAGCCGGCCCGCGTCGAGAGCCGCGAGCTTGCCCGAGGGGTTCCTCCAGAATCCTCCACGCTGGACCGGTTCGACGAGTTCGAGCCTGCTTCGCTGTATCGGGCCGGCTACGACATGGCCGAAGTGCTCGAACGCCGCCAGACCCGCTTCCAGGATCTGCTGCTCTTCCGCCATCCGCGAGCTGGCAAGATCCTCGCGCTCGACGGAATCGTTCAGCTCACCGAAGTCGACACGCACGTCTACCACGAGGTGCTCACCCACCCAGCGCTGTGCGCGCACCCCAACCCGCGAACGATCGCGGTCGTCGGAGGGGGCGACGCATTCATCGTCGCCGAGGCCCTCAAGCACGACACCGTCGAGAAGGTGTACCTGCTCGAGCTCGACGAAGACGTGATCGAGGTCTCGCGCAAGCATTTTCCCGAGGCGGCAGCAGCACTGGCCGATCCCCGGGTCGAGGTCCGGGTGGCCGACGCCTACGAGTCCATCGCCGCGATGCAGGACGAGCTTGATGTCATCCTCGTCGACCTGACCGATCCGATCGGACAGGCCGCCAGGCTCTTCGCCGACCCCTTCTACGAGCGATGTGAGCGTGCGCTTCGGTCCGACGGCTTCCTCGTTGCCCAGACCGAGTCGGTGCACTTCCACCCCGACACCGTGCGGCAGTGCCACGCCGCCCTGGCGGGACGGTTCCCCCGGGTCGACCTGCTGTGGGGTTCGATGGCCACCTATCCCGGCGGTCTGTGGACCTTCGGCTTCGCCTCCAAGGGGCTCGACCCGACGGTGGCCCGTCGCACTCCGCGGCTCGAGACCAAGCTGTACACCCCGGACGCGCACAGCTGGTTCTTCGTACCGCCCAGCGTGCGCGAGAAGTTCCTCCAGAGCTGACGCCGGCCCGAAACGACGCCGAGCCGTCACTCAACCTCTCGTGCAGATTGAGCCACGTCGGCTCGGCTCGACTGGTCAACGTCTCACGATCGTCAACGGGGTCGGCCGCGAACCAGCCGGGTCAGCGTGGCGACGCCCAGCGCGATGAGGAGCAGAGGGACGGTCCAGGCTCCCCAGACCCACGTGATGTCCGTGGCTCCCGCCAGGACGGCGACGGCCACTCCGACGCACGCCAGCCCGAACACCGCCATCGGGCCGTTCGCTTTCGGTTTGCTACCGGCTACGGATGACACGGTGCCCCTCCCGGGTCGCGCTGCACTTGGACGTGGCCGATGCCGTCCTGTACGTCCAAGGTGATCGTCCTGGTCGCATTCGAGGGACGGCATTCGTAGGACTGGTTCACGCCCGATCCGTCGGCGCGCTCCTCGAACACGTCGACCACTCCGGCGCCCACATGGGCCTTGACCTGCACGTGAGCGTCGCTGGGCACCAATATCCTCACTTCGCCGATGCCCAGTCGGACCGGGATGGGCGGCACAGCGGAGGAGGTGGTGGGCAGCCGGCGGAGGTCGACGGTGAGCTGCCCGATGCCGTGGTGGTAGCCGCGGGCGGCGTCCGCGGCGCTGAGCGGTCGCACCGTTCGCTCGCCGATGCCGCCGGTGAAGTGGATTGGGCCGATGCATGCGGTGACGATCGTCAGCGGCAACAGGACCAGGGCCGGGAGCGCGAGCAGTCGCCCTCCGCCGATGAATGCCCCTGCGATGATGCCCAGCCCCGCCACGCCGAGCAGCAGGGCGAAGGCGGCCGACGCGTCGAGCCGGTACCAGCCGAGACGGTCGCCGGCGAAGGCGAGCCCGAGCGTCAGGAGGGCGATGGCCGCCGTGACCCGTCCTACTGGCGGTGGTGGCGGCCCCGCCGGCACTGGCACGGGCGGCGAACTGGGCGGAAGCGTCGTCATCCAGGGATACGTGGACTCCCAGCCGGTGCCTGACGGGTCCCACCCGGTTCCGGTGGTGTCCCACCCGCTACGGGTGGTGTCCGTTTCGGGCCGGCCTCCTCCTCCCGGTGGTGCGGACGCGGGCACGCTGGTGGCGCCCCAGACCGGTTCACCTGTTGCCTGTCCGCTCACGCCCGTCGCCGCGCCGGCGTTGACGGCGGCGTCGGGCGACCACGAACGTGACCCGGTTCCCACGTCGCCCGACCACGGGCCACCCGCCAGGGCGGCGTCCCGGTCGCGCCCGTGCTGCGACCACAGCCAAGCCCCCAGGCCGATGAGTAGTACAGCGCCCACGAGGTTGCCCCGTCGTCCGGCACCCCAGCCCCACGGCCCGTCGGAGATGGTCAGCAACGCCACGATGACCACCACGACGACCAACCAGTTGCGCGACTTGCCGCTGAAGAGCTCGGCGGGCGAGGCCCCGCGGCTAGGAGCCTCGGGGAGCAGTATCCAAGCAAGGACGTAGAGCGCCAAGGTAGGCGGGAAGAAGACGGCGGCCAGGATCACCACCGTTCGGAGCAGCCGGACCTCGATGTGGTGGGCATCCGCGATGCCGGTCAGGACGCCGCCGACGGAATGACGGCTGCGCCGGCGCGCGACGGGCACATGCCACCACGAGCCCGGGGCAGGGAGGTCGTGCGGTTGGCCGGGCGGCCGTGGCGGCGGGGGAGGGCCGGCCGGGCCCCATCCCGAAGGCGGTGCTCCCAGCGGTGGTGCACCCGCAGCGCCGGGGCCCGGCGCACCCGGCGCAGAAGCGCTCGGTTCGGGCGGCGGCTCGCTGGCGCCCGGGGGATCGCTGGCGCCCGGGGGATCGCTGGCGCCCGGGGGCGGCTCGCTCATGTCCTCAGCCTGATCGTTCACCCTGCGATCGTCCACATCGCGGGTGCGCTGCGCCATCAGGTACGACCCGGCTCCTTCCCCGAGGCAGCGCTGGCCTTCGCTCAGGGTTCTCCCCGATGGTCGTACAGCATGGGGCGTGGGACGATGCTGGGATTGTGCCCGCAGCCGCCCGAACGCTGGCTTTCCATCGCCGCCGGGACGACCGCGTCCTGACCGGCGTTGCGGGCGGGTTCGCGGCCACGCACGGGGTAGATCCGTTCGTCCTGCGGGCCGCGGTGGTGGTGCTCAGCGTGGCGGGCGGCGTCGGCGTGATGCTGTACGCCTTCGCCCTCGTGTTCGCCGGCCGTCCATTGCCCGACGAGGCCGAGCATCCCCCGGCTCCGGTCGACATGCGCCGCAACCTGGCAGTCGGGTGTATCACCGGCGGTCTCCTGCTCTTCGCCCGGGCGGTCGGGCTCTGGCCGGGCGACGCCCTCATGATGCCCATCGTCGGCATTGCAGCCGGCTTCGCAGTAGTCGGGGCCAGCAGCGTCAACCCGGCGGAGCTTCGCCGCACCCCCTGGGGCCCGATCCCGGCCATGCGGGTGTCGAGACTTGTCAGCGGTCGCCACGCCAAGGCTCGCATGGTCCTGGGGACGATCTTCATCATCTCGGGCCTGGTCGCCTTCGGCAGTCGCGGAGGTCTGCTGGCCGGGCTGCGTTCGGGAGCCCTCGGCGCAGTGCTCGCGCTCGCCGGTGTGGCCCTCGCCTTCGGCCCTTGGCTGGCGCACATGGGTCAGCAGCTCAGCGTCGAGCGCCGAGAGCGAATCCGCTCGGAGGAGCGAGCTGCCATGGCCGCCCATCTGCACGACTCGGTGCTGCAGACGCTGGCACTGATCCAGCGAAACGCTCAGGACCCTCGGCGCACCGTGATTCTCGCCCGTCGCCAGGAGCGAGAGCTCCGCGACTGGCTGTACGGCTCACGGCTGCGGGGCGGGGGCACCCTGCAGCGGGCGATGTCCGGCATGGCTGAAGAGATCGAAGATCTGCACGAGGTCAAGGTGGAGCTGGTCGTGGTTGGTGACCGCGCGGCCGACGACCTGACCGAGACCCTGGTGGCTGCGACCCGTGAGGCGGCGGTCAACGCCGCCAAGCACGCCGGCGTCGACGAGGTCTCGGTCTATGTGGAGGCCGGTTCGGACGGGCTCCACAGCTACGTGCGCGACCGGGGCAAGGGCTTCGACCCGGCCTCGGTCCCCACCGACCGCCGCGGCCTGGCCCATTCGGTGCGGGGACGCATGAGCCGGGCTGGTGGAACCGCGGAGATCGAGAGCACCCTCGGTCAGGGCACCGAGGTCCGACTCTTCCTTCCCCTGCCCTCTGATCCTTCCCCTGCCCTCTGATCCTTCTCATACCCTCTGAGGCAACGGCATGACGGTGAGCGTTTTCCTGGTCGACGATCACGGGCTGTTCCGGGCAGGCGTGCGGGCCGAGCTCGGCAACCAGGTGTCCGTGGTGGGCGAGGCGGGAGACGCCGGAACGGCGGTAGCCGGGATCCTGGCGACCGAGCCGGACGTCGTGCTGCTCGACGTGCATCTCCCGGGTGGGGGAGGGCAGGCCGTGATCACTGGTGTGCGACCACGGCGGCCCGAGCAGAAGTTCCTGGCGCTTTCCGTCTCGGATGCGGCCGAAGACGTGATCGCGGTCATCCGGGCCGGAGCGCGGGGCTACGTGACGAAAACCATTGCCGGTGCCGAGCTGGTCGACGCCATCCGCAGGGTCGACGACGGCGACGCGGTGTTTTCACCCCGCCTGGCCGGCTTCGTGCTCGACGCTTTCTCGGGATCGATCGCCACCCCGGTCGACCCCGAGCTGGACCTGCTCACGGCCAGGGAGCAGGAGGTGATGCGACTGATTGCTCGCGGTTACGCCTACAAGGAGGTGGCGGCCCGCCTGCACCTGTCAGTGAAAACGGTCGAGACGCACGTGTCCGCCGTGTTGCGAAAGCTGCAGCTCTCCAGCCGTCACGAGCTCACTGTGTGGGCCACTGATCGCCGCTTGCTCTGAGCCCGACGTCGGTGGCCTGCGCCGGTAGATGCTCAGCAGGCTCCTGCGCCCGCCAGCCAGGAGGCCTGTAGCGGCGTGATGAAGCCGTTGTCGCGATTCCAGGCGATGTCGTCGCACGTCAAGCGGCCGCTCACCTGCAGCACCACCATGTAGGCGTAGGTGCTGATGAGACAGCCCGGGATCATGGAGCGGAGATTCACCGCTGCCGTCCAGGTGAGATAGCCGTAGCTGGAGCTCCACTCGAGGTCCGCGCACGTGAGGCCCCCGTTGGCGGCCAACGCCAGCATGACCACGTACTGGGTCGACGGCGCAGCTTCGCGGCTCACGGCGGCGTCCGGGCAGGACACGCCGATATCGGCCAGGAAGCGGACCTCGATCGGGCGGATCAGGCGTTGGGTGGCAGCCCAGGCGACGTCTGCGCAGCCGATCGGCACACCGGCCAGCTTGGCGTTGGCCATGTACTGGTAGTGCGGCGTCGAGCCCACCCAGAACAACGTCGACTTGAGGGTGCGGTTGTAGCCGAAGCCGTCCGCGAAGACCCCGCTGTTGACGACCGACTGGAAGCGGCCGCCTGAGACGCGCTTCACGCCGGCCGTTCCCGAGATGCGCACGCCGCCCTGGGTGGCGGACTGGACCCGGCCGACCCGACCCGATGTGGTCAGAGGCGGGACGACGTCGACGGACTGCACCACGCCCACGTTCGTGTCGGACGCTGCCGAGAGCCAGCGGGTGAGCTCGGACTGCGAGTAGTCCCGCGTCCAGCGATGGTCCGGACTGGCCACGTCGTCGGGGTCGGGCACCGCCCTCAGGTAGGGGAGGGCCGCGACGAATGCGTCCTCGGACGCCTCGGTGTACCCCCCGTTCGACGACGAGTAAAAGGCCTGGACGGGGGCTCCGTTGTAGGTGGCGAGCAGCGAATCGGTGGCGTTCACCGCGGCGACCCAGTTGGCCCCGCCCGCGCCGGCTTCCTTCTCGTAGCCGACATAGACCTGATCTCCCTGGTCGCCGACCAGCGAGCAGTCGCAGTAGGCCTGGTCCAACCCGGCGCGGCCGATCTTCTCGGCGGCGTAGCTGCGGGCTGCGATGGCCTGGGCCCGCAGCACCTCCATCGGCCATGAGGACGGCACCTCACTGATGCCGTACATGTACTCCTGCATGCCGAGGTTGGAGATGATCACCCGCAGCACACCGCCCGGCAGCATGATGATCTCGGCCCGGCCGCGGTTGAAGCGATAAGCAGGCGGATTGACGGTGACCGGTGATGCAGGGTCGAGGTCGACCCAGACCCGGTCGGCGCCCGCGATGACGTCATCGGCGATCTTGATGGCACCGTTGGCCACGGTGATGCGGGGCGAGGCGCCGGCCGCCGCCCAGCCCACGGGCTGCCCGCTGTTGGCGGCCCAAATGTTGATGGGCTGTGAGCCGGCGGTCAGCACCACGCCGGAGGCACCCGGCGTCTCCGCCATCCAGATGCGCACGCTGCTGGGCTGGGCAACCGGCTGCACGATCGAGCCCTGGTAGTAGAAGGACAAGATCTGCTCGGCGGTTTGCCCACGCTGCGCCCGGTTGTAGGCGCCGTACTGGCTCATTCCGACGCCATGACCCCAACCCCCGCCTTCGAAATGGAACGACGGAGGGCCTGCGGCAGTATCTGCCGTGGCGACGGGTGCGAGGGCCTGTGCCATTGTGAGATCGGGGAGGGCAACCAGGAGCATGAGCGCGGCGATGAGCGCCGCCAGGATCCGCCGAGTTCGTCGCATGTGGAGGCGTACTCTACCGGTGAGGTAGATCGTTCCTCGTCGCGCCTAGCGGTGCTCCGGCACCGGTGCGTGGTCAGCCCCGCGGGGTCACTCGTCGATGTCGGCCTCGCCCTGCCGGATGAGCTCACCGCCGTCGATCGGGATGGTTTGGCCGGTCAACCAGGAGGCCCCGGCCGCGATCCACAGCGCGGCCTCGCCGATGTCGTCAGGCTCGCCGAGGCGCTTCAGCGGGTAGCGATCGGCCACTTTCTTGCCTCGCTCGCCCTCCCACAGAATGCGGGCGAAGTCGGTGCGGATCAGCCCGGGGGCGATGCAATTCACCCGCGTGCCCGGACCGAGCTCCGAGGCGAGCTGCTTGGTCATGTGGATGAGCCCGGCCTTGAAGACGGCATAGACCCCGAGATTGTTGGAGGTCTTGAACCCGCCCACCGAGGCGATGTTGATGATGCAGCCACCATGGTCAGCCATCCACGTGTTCCAGGCGATCTGGGTCCACGCCAACGGGCCGCGCAGGTTGACCTCATGCGTCTTGTCCCACATCGAGAGCGGAACGTCGATCAGGCGACCGGCGTGGGGGTTCGTGGCTGCGTTGTTGACCAGCACATCGCAGGAGCCGTAGCGCTCGATGCAGGTATCGACGACGCTCTGACCATCCTCCGGTCGGCCGGTGTGGCCCACTACCCATGAGACATTCGGGCCGAGCTCGTCCGCGGCTGCCTCGAGGGTCTCGGCCCTGCGCGCGGTGATGAGGACGTTGCCGCCTGCATCGGCGAATGCCTTGGCGATGCCCTTGCCGATCCCCTTCGATCCCCCGGTGACGATCGCTGCTTTGCCGTCGAGCCGTAGATCCACGATGCCTGCCTTCTCGAGCGTGTTCCGGTGCGCCGACACGTGCAGTGGCGAGCAACAGCAGTGCCGGGACGGTGGGCGCCACAAACGCTCAGGCACCACGCGCCAACTGCGCGTTCTGTGGCTACCCCTCCGAGCCGGCGTCAACTTAACAAGCTTGCGCGGAGAGGGCCTCCCGGACGCCTTGCCGCGCGACAAGCTTGCGCGGAGAGGGCCTCGGTGTCACGGGCACGTCGTCGGTTTGACTACGGTCGCCCGGCGTGGACCCCGCCCTCCTCGCGCTTCTCTGCTGTCCCGACGACCATGGCGACCTCGAAGTGGTCGACGAGTGGAACGCGCTCCGCTGCTCGGCTTGTCATCGTCGCTATCCGTTCATCGACGGCGTGCTGTCGTTCCTGGCCGACGCCCCCCTGGACGAAACCAGTCGCCGTGAACAGGCCTCTCGTGATGCCGAGGCCGAGTGGTACCACGGCACCTTCGCCGAGTACACCAACATCGTCGAGGTGCCGGCCACCGTTTCGCGCATCGGTCAGCCCGACGGCCCCGTCCTCGACCATGGTGCAGGGACCGGACGGGTCACCACCTACCTGGCCAGTGAGCTGAAGCAACCCGTCATCGCCCTGGACTACTCGCTGGAGTCTCTGCGGCTCCTCGTGCGCCACTGCGCCGACTCTCCGGTCCCCGTGCTCGCCGTGCATGCCGACGGTCGTCACCTGCCCGTGCGCGACGCCGTGCTCGGCGGGATCACCTCAGCCGAGGTCTACGAGCATTTCCGCGAGGAGGACCGCCGCCTCGTGCTCGACGAGCTGCACCGGGTGCTGCGGCCGGGCGCGTTGCTCTCGATCTCGAGCTTCAACTACAACCTCACCTACCGGCTCTGGAAGCTGAAGGGCAACAAGGGTGCCAAAGAAGGCGAGCACATGTTCGGCTCGGATTTCTATTACATCCGCCAGACACCGGCAGAGTTCCGCGCCGAGCTCTCCCGCAGATTCGAGGTGGTCGAACTGGTGGGCATCCGGAACATCCCCGCCCGGACGATCTCGAACGCCATCGGCCGCGTCGCCGGCAGGAAGATGGGCAATCGGCTGCTCGAATGGATGACCCGTCACGGCTACAAGGCAGATCGGGCGCTCGAGCGGACGCCGCTCTCCCGTCTGA